>NZ_JAUZUW010000005.1:0-233722 GCF_031844245.1 Exiguobacterium sp. BRG2 | reverse complement strand
TTTCTTTATGTAAACATTAATTCATATGAAGTAAACGAAAAAAGTACATTCATCACTTATTTTTTAAAGAGTTTCTTAGCTAACTTCCATACGACATAGACGATTGCGCCAATGATCAGAAGATTCATCAGTGCACCGAAAATCATGAATTGTCCCACGATTTGACCACCTTTACATACTACTTAGCATTTTATTTACGTTTTCGTTTAGAGAACCTCAAGCGGATAAAGAATAACGCCATCAGCACGATAGCGATGTTCACGGCTAAGGTTAACCGTTCATTTTCAATTACTCGACCATTCAAAAGATTCAAGATGATAACAATCAACATAAATGACAATAAAAAGTATTTTATGGATTTTTATCATGAGTGACTTCCTTTTTTTTGTGTTCTTGTATTAGTTTATACATATCGACATTTTAAAAACAAGGAGAATGTCTAATACGAAGAATGACACAGAAACGATTCTCAGGAGTGATGAAATGAAACGAACCTTTATATCGATTATGTTATTGATGATTCTAGGAGTCGGCATCATCGGTGCTTCAGCCTATAAGTCATTGTACTATGATGAAAAACAAGAGGTCACTCAATCAATCAATCAATCAATCACTATCTGAAGCGACATGATTATATGACACACGTGAAGAACAAAGAAATTCGCTATGATACGAGCACAGGTGAATTCTTCGCACGCATCGTGTTCGAAGATGAACCGAATAATGAATATGAGATTTATCAATCGGGATCGAGTCATATTGACGTCACGGGATATAAAGACGGCGTACAGATTACGAACAAACAAGAAGGACGGTATATTTCAAAGGATTGACAACACGTTAAATCCATTGAAGAAACGAGGTGATAGAATGAAAAACATGATCTTTTTAGGAAGCGTCGTTGCTCTACTAACGGTACTTTTTTCGCTTCATTACGGAGTACATCTTATCGATGATACAACGCTTAAAATATCTCTGTTGATTTCGCTAATCGTTGTATTGATTGCGCGGAAGAAATGGAAGATTACGTTTACTACAGCGGAATGATCTTGAGAGTGTATGAAGGATTGGGAGAGATAAAGGATGAATGAGAATGAATTCTTTGACTGGAAAATCAGCTTGGATGATGAACTATATGCCGTCATTGATGAGAAGGCGAGAAAAATGGTAGTGATGGGGGACTTCATCGAACTGACTGCGGTCTTGTGGTTGGATCGAAATGATGTCCTTCAGTTAAAGCCGACATGGGATTGTGTCATATCCATCGATGATGCTGCAAAACAAATTACGATTCGCTCGGCAGAATCACTGAACATGAAAGAAGAATGTTAAGAGGTACATAAATCGAGTTCATTCGTGCGATCGCTGAATGGGCTCGATTGTTATTTAAAGTACGATATCTACTTTAATTCATGTTGAACGGAGCCAGTCACTTCAACATGATGCTGGTCGTATACAGTCGTCAGTACATGATCTTCAACGATTTCATAGTTGTATATATAGTCCGGTTCATTCGTGTATTTAACTTCCAACACATATCTTCCGGTCTTCGACTCAAAGATCGTTTCTTTTTTTGAAATATCTTGGTCGTATCCTGATTTAACTAACATTCGTTCAATCTTGATTTCAGTCATCGTTTTAGAAACGAAGAGGTAAGTCGGATAGGCAGCTACCAAGATGACGAGAACGATAAGAGTATAGATCAGCGAGCGTACTTCTTTTTTTCATGCAATCACATCCGTTCCGATGAAATGAATAGAGAAGCTAGGTATTCTATATTGCAGATGAGGAGAGATATGTGATGAGAAAAAACAAAGACGAGATACCGTACTATATGAGGAACGTTCCGTTCTTCTTCCTAACGGCACTCCTCGCACCCGTCGCGGTACTACTTGTCCTGCTCAATTGGGATAAGCTCTCTACACAAATGAGAAATAACCATTTAACGTTTTCAATCCTAATGACCATGTTATATATTTCAAAAGTACTGCCTGACGGCTTATTTAAAATCATATTCGCGGTTTTTACGTGGACGTTAATTCTATTCGTGACATACATCTACTTCGGTGGCGGTAGAAAAGGAGGGACATCATGAGTAAATATCATCTGTCGAGCATTCGCTTAATCCTGATTGTCGTCATCACGTCGTCAATCTTGTATTTCGGCTTAGACTGGGAACTCGGGTATGGCATTATCTGGTTGATTGGTTTAGTAGGATTTACGATTTATCGCAACTTTGAGGCTGCTCGGAACGAGAAAATCGAAGCGCAGACGAAGAACGATTGATTTCATTTGAAGTCCATCGTTCTTTTTAAATATGACCCCACCGAACTAAATCGTCGAGATAATCACGATATGATTCTTCGACTTCTTCTGTCAGCTCTCTGGCTCGAATGACGAGGTTTTTTACGACAGGATCGGCAAAATGTGCACCACCGACGAGAGCATATAAGTAAGAGCCGATTACTTCGGATTGATTCCTAACCAAGAATCCAGTGATATATGTACCGTCAAGGCTCTCTAAGACGATATCAATTCGGCGTCCTTCCATCTCATCGAGAATCAATTGATTGTAATCTGCTTCTTTCTGATTAGCATATCGGTATCGTCGATTTTTCCTTTTATTATCTTGTATCTCCCACTCGAAATCGTCTAATTCACTAGGCGTAAAAAGCGAATTCAAGAGGTCACCGTCATCAATCTTCAAGCAGCAAAAGATGGCATCGTATTCGAGTTGATCATCATTCACTAAATCCGAGATGTCGTCTTTCGGTATTTCGATTGCATTATATCGCCGGAATACGCGCTCGATGACCGTTTCTTTTTTTAACGTCAACTGTTGCTTTCGGTGTTAGAACTTGTGAGATGCTTTTTCATAATCCATGCTGTTTCCCCCTGTCCGTATCAAATGCCATATCCCTAGTGTAACAGCTATAGTTCTTAAAAGTGAGTGAGTCTGACCATACCTCAGTAATAAAGGATTGCTCTTTTTTTTGAATGAAACTATAAAAAAGATCAATTGATGACGATAGATAGGTACAGAATGTTCATATATGAAACTGTCATAGAACATGATTGACACATAGAAGGAGTTAATGACACCATGAATGAAACCTTACCGAGACCATTGCGCTCACCAGCAATCTTATCGAGCCTTGAATCAAACGTCGCGATGGTCTGTTTTGATCGCCAACGACGGGTCATCGACGTTAACGACTTGTTTGCGAAAACGATGAAGTATAAGCGGGATGAGATGATTGGCTTACAGCACCATACGTTTTGTACACCAGAATTCGCGAACAGCCGTGAGTATCAGGACTTTTGGACACGCCTGTTTTCGGGCTTCAGTACAGCGGATAAAATCAAGCGCGTTGATGCTCGTGGTGATATTTTATGGCTTGAAGCCACTTACATGCCAATCTTTGAGGGAGAAGAAGTCGTCGGCGTCGTCAAGATCGCGAGTAACATCACGGACCGGATCGACCGTGTACAAGGATATGCGAAAAGCTTCCAGACACTCGCTGAAGGACTGAATCTGCAGTCGATTCAAGGCTCTAAAGAGGGCAATCAACTTCAAGAGACGATGCACACAATCGCAAGTGAAACGGCTGAGAACCAGCAGACGTTCGAAACATTATATGCCCAAGCGATCGAGATCACGAAGATTGCTGATACGATCAAGGAGATCGCAGCCCGAACGAACCTGTTGTCGCTGAACGCGGCAATCGAAGCGGCACGTGCTGGAGAACATGGCAAAGGGTTCACCGTCGTTGCGAGTGAAGTCAAAAATTTATCGGATTTAGTCGGCAGTGCAGTCGTCGAGGTACGGACGAATACGGAAACGATGAACCGTCAAATCATGGCGATGATGAAAAAGATTGAAGCGTCCCATCTCGAAGTCGCGTCAAGCCTTGCGACAGTAAAGGAAACGATGCAACGTTTTACCGCGATCGAAGAGGTCGCACATCAACTCGAGCAACAAACGGAAGACTTTCGGTCGTTTATTTGAGAAGAATACAAAGAGAGCGATGGCGAGAAGTCATCGCTTTTTTTGTATAGTCAGATTAGTCGTTTTGGAAGAGTACAGGCGTGGGATATAACACGTGAGCCCATTGACCGCAGAACGGAGGCACGTTATAATTCAAATAGACGTTTGAATGTAAGGTAAAAGGAGGCAACGTCATGGCACATGATCATCATCACCACCATCATCATACCGACAATAAAAAGGTACTGGGCCTGTCGTTCCTGATCATCACCGCGTTCATGATCGTCGAGGTCATCGGCGGGATTTGGACGAACAGTTTGGCATTGTTATCAGACGCCGGGCACATGTTAAGTGATTCGATTTCACTTGCGATTGCCCTGTTAGCCTTCCAGTTCTCGAGTCAAGCACCGGATGCGAACAAGACGTTCGGTTCAAAACGCTTTGAAATCTTAGCCGCAATCCTAAATGGCGTGACGCTGATTGTCATCGCTCTCTATATTTTCATTGAAGCCATTCAACGCTTCATCGATCCACCCGCTGTCGCAACGACGGGGATGCTGATCATTAGTGTCCTCGGGTTGCTCGTCAACATTTTAGTTGCCTGGATCATGACACGCGGCGGTGGGCACGAACATAACCTCAACATGCGCGGTGCGTATCTGCACGTCTTAAGCGACATGCTCGGATCGGTCGGTGCGATTGTAGCCGCCTTGCTGATCCTGTTCTTCGGTTGGGGATGGGCGGATCCACTTGCGAGTATCATCGTAGCGATCCTCGTCTTACGGAGTGGTTATTACGTGACGAAGGCGTCCGTACACGTCTTAATGGAAGGAACGCCGAGTGATGTCGACATTGATGAGGTCGTTTCGACAATTCAGACGAACGAAGCCGTTCTCGGATTACATGATCTACACATCTGGTCGATCACGAGTGGTTATAACGCGTTATCGTGTCACGTCGTCGTCAAGGAGGACATGACCGTACGGGAGTCAGAATCGATTCGCGAACAGATTGATCACGATTTGAAACACGTCGGGATTAACCACGCGACCATCCAGGTCGAGACGGATCAACATGCACATGGCAATACGTTGTATTGTGACGGCAAACACGAATCGCATATGCATTAAAAAACGAGCACACGTCCAAAGTCGGACATGTGCTCGTTTGCTTATGCTCAAATGATCGGCACCGTTGGTAGAAACAGCGTCGCGAACAGACTGATACTCAAGAACATCGAGTATCCGAAAAAGGTCGTTTTGGCATTTCCAGCAGCTCGGTTACCTAAGTACATGAAAAAGACGATGGATAAGAACGTCAAACCCGTCAATACGGACGAGTGGTGTTGATCCGGCGAAGGAGCAAGCGACTGGACAAGATGCGCGAGACCAAGCGGCAGGACAATCAAAAGAAAGTAGTAGCCTAGACGTGCCTCAGACGGGACGTCGACCTGTTCCTGTTCGGTTTCATAGTCATAACGCGTTTGCGTTTTCATGGATCTTCACCTCCCTATGCGTTTTAGTATAGCGAATGAACATGTCGGCTCTGTTACAGATGGGTAAGAATGCCTTAACAGACGATGACGATGTGATGACGAAAAAAGAATGGGCAGCAATTGAGAAAAATTGTAAGATGAACAAGAAGTCGTTTTAGGAAAGGAATAAAGCATCATGTCACGTGCGTTTCGTTTTATGTATGTCTCCGATTTGTTATCGACTGTCGGGACGAGTTTTGTTTATATTGCGATTTACTGGTTGAGCGCGGAACAGATAAGTGCTTTCGGTGTCGCCTTGCTTGCAACAAGTGTCTTTTTGATTCGTTTTCTCGTCTCAACGTTCGTTGGACCGTGGATTGACCGTTTCGTCAGCGCATCGTTGTATCAAACGTCCTTACTCATTCGCTTGTTAGCGCTTGGTATTACGTTAGCGGGAATCGATCTGACAGACGTCGTCTTACCGTGGGTACTTTGCTTGCTCGTCGTTCAGACCATCTTACAAATCGTCGGCGGTAATGCTGTCTTCACGTGGGTCGTTGATCTAGTCGAAGATGACCAATTGCCGCAAGCGAATGCCTATCTCGCGACAATCGAACGGATCGGGACGTTAAGCGGATTCTTACTCGGTGGGATGATGATTGCCCACTTCTCGATGGCGAGTATCTTGTGGCTCGATCTGGGACTGCATCTCGCCGCCTGGTTACTCGTCCGACACATGACGGGACAAGACGCAGAAGGAGCGCGTGTCGGATCGTACCGCGAAGCGTTGCTCGAAGGGGTTCATTACGTCGCGCGTGACGGTCTCTTAAAATGGATCCTTGGTTGTGCGATCCTTGCGAACTGGATGATCACACCGATGAATACCTTACTTGCACCATATGCCAAGAACGTCTTATCGGGAAATGCCCAGACGTTTTCTGCACTCGAACTAGCGACGGTGATCGGGGGGATCACGATGTCGCTCCTATACGGCAAGTGGGGCGTCTCCGTACGGCAGGATAAGCTGTTTCGTTTTGCCGTCGTTTTGCAAGGACTCGCAATCGCGATCGTCGCCTATGTCTCGTTCGTCCCAGTGGCTGTCGGTGGGTTTGTCTTGCTCGGTATGGCGCTGACATTGTTCGGGATTCCGTTTGCGACCTTGTTACAACGCTCGACGCCTGCGCACTTGCTCGGACGGGTTCGAACAGCGATGGTCGCAGCATCAACGGCGTGTTCTGCACTCTGTTACGGATTATCATCGTACTTGACGTCGCTCTTTAGCATCTCGTTCGTTTTCCTACTGTTTTCCTTAAGTGGTCTCGTGTTGACAGCTATCTGGTTACTCATTCATCGTAACGTTTCCTTTAACGAAGCACGACAGGACAAGGTCGGATGAAATATCCGCCTTGAGGTGGAGGTAAGCGGTTTCGCGCTTCTGTACACTAGAGATAGAAATGAACGATGAGGAGTGGAGTCGATGGAGAGTTTATGGATCACAGCATTATTGTTTTTGATTCCGATCAGTGGGATGACGGTCTTTTTGAATGTACTGTGGCGTCGAATGGAAACGGAAGGCGTTTCGGAGTAATCATGAACTAAACAGTGCGCCTGCTTACCGAGATTAGATCGGATAGCAGGCGCTTTTTTCATTTGAGTCATGACTGGTCGTAGAAGAATAACCTCAGATTCGTTAATTCAGCGATTCGCGTGTAAACTGAAGTAGCAAGTGGTTTTATGATTTTTTCGATCGAAACTAAGGGGGATGAATCACCATGAAAACGATTATTACAGGCATGAATGGTACGGTAGCGCCTGTCGTTGCGGACGTCTTAGCAAAGCACGACATCGAGACAGTCGCGTGGGATCGGACAAAAGTCTCAACGACTGACGAGTCTCAGATGCGGACGTTTTTAGAAACGGAACGACCGGATTATTTCCTACATATTGGGATGGGGTCCGTCAGTTGGACGGAATCGCTCGTCCGTTTGTGCCAGGAATATCGGATTCCGTTCTTTTTCACGAGTACAGTATCTGTTTTCTCGGACGACGTACCAGCACCGATTGAAAAGGACGCTGTGCCGGATGCGAGCGATGAGTATGGTGCCTATAAGATTGCTTGCGAGCAAGCGATTCAAGCAATTGATCCTCAAGCAAAAATCGTCCGGATCGGCTGGCAGATCGGGACGGAGGCAGGTTCGAACAACATGGTCGACTTCTTCACGAACGAGATGAAGCAACACGGTGTCATTCAAGCAAGTCGAAACTGGTATCCGTCGAGTTCGTTGCTTGAAGATACAGCAGAAGCGCTCGTTACGATTTTACTCGAACAGGAAGCAGGTCTCTATCAGTTGAACGGAAACGATCGTTATTCGATGTACGATTTAGCGCATGCCTTAAATACACTCCACGCGAAAAACTGGACGATTGAACCAGTCGATGAACCGCGCCGAGATAACCGGATGGCGACAGATGTCGTTTTGGTCCGTCCGTTGTCAGAACGATTGCCACTCTAATCAAACATCCCGCTCTCCTTGACGTGTATCAAAGAGAGCGGGATGTTTTTTACTGCGTGACTGGCGTTTCCGCGGCAAAAGCGAGTGCCGGTCCAAAGATTTCGTAATGCAGTTTGTCTGAAGACGCCGTAAAGTGTTTAATGACGTAATGAATCATTGCTTCCGGACCACAGACGTATGTCGGATCCGTGATGCTTGCGATGACGTCTTTCGGCAGACGACCCGCTTGATCCGTCGCCTGGTGCTCTGCGTAACGAATGACGCGAGCGCCACGCTGCTCGAGTAAGGCAAGTTGTTCTGTAAACGGACGATTGCGTTCATCTTGGACGGCGTGATGTAACGTTACCTGTCGACCAGCAGCTAACGCTTCGTCTGCCATTGCAAGCATCGGTGTGATGCCGATTCCACCAGCAATCAGAACGACGGGTTCACCTGATGCATCAAGCGTGAAGGCACCTGCTGGCGCACTGATCAATACCGTGTCACCGACTTGCGCTGCATGTAAGTAGTCCGAGACGATGCCTTCTCGTTTGACACCAATCATATAAGTCGTCGTGTTTGATGCCGTCGTCAGACTGTATTGACGATTGTGCCATAAGCCGTCGCTATCCTGAATCCGTACCGTGATGTATTGCCCTGCTCGATAATCAGGGAGCGGACCGTCCGTTTTGAAAGTCAGCGAGCGGATGCCGTCTGCTTGTTCCTGGATATCTGAAATCTTGACGGACTGATAACCGGAAAAGTCTTTCGCCTGTTCGTCCTGCGCGTATAGTTCGGCTTCGAGTGTGATGAACAAATCGGCAATCTCCCCGTACGCTTCGCCCCATGCTTGCAGGATTGCAGGCGTTGCGGCTTCCCCTAAAACGTCTTGCATCGCTCCGAGTAATTCTTGACCGACGAGTGGATACATCTCCGGCTTGATTTGTAGACTTCGGTGCTTATGGAGCACAGGTAATAAGACCGGTTTTAACGTCTCGAGTCGATCGATGTGAGCAGCAGCGGCATACACGGCTGTAGCGAGTGCTTGCGATTGGCGGTCGCTCCGTTGATTCGATTGATTGAAGACGTGTTTCAGTTCCGGATGAGCTTGAAACAAGCGCTGATAAAAGACTTTCGTGATCGCGGCACCGTGCGACGCAAGGACGGGAACCGTCGATTGAACGATTTGAATGGTAGAGGTTGATAACATAAGACCACTTCCTTTTCACTAAGTAATGAAGACAGTCTTAGTATTTCGTAGCCTCGTCATTAATACAACATTTAAAATACTAGATTAAAGAATATCGTGCGTTTTGTCACAAGCAAGTCAAAATATCGACAAGGATTCGTCACGATTGATTGGAAATCCAGAGCTTTGAGAAATCAAAATAACCGAACGAGTCGATCGTGATATTTTGCAGCTCGATCGGATACGGAATTAGTCGTGTATCGTGATAGAACGGGATGAAATACGATTCGTTAATCAAGTAGCGTTCGATCGTTTGATGAATCGGAAGCCAGTCTTCGAACGGTGTCTTGTCGTATTGTTCGATCCATTTCAGCATTTCTGGCATCTGCTGAAATAGTCGGATTGGCGGTGAGAACGTATTCGTCATGAACTGATAGAAGGCGAACGGTAGATTTCGCTCGAACACTTCAGCATGGACAGCGAGATCGATCGTGTCGTACGCATGAAACTCCGTAATACTCTCTTTAAATCCGACCTCGACGAACTCGTACGGAATTCCGTCTTGATCGAACCGTTCGCAGAGCCAACGTGTTACTTTGTCCGTGAAATCGGTCATCTTGATTCGAATCGGTAGCGTGAATAAGACAGCGGGACCGTCCGGGACAGTATACGGTTGACTATAGGACTCGAGAAAACCACAGTCGTTCGGTTGTGCGCGTTCCTCAAACGCATGGATGTTACCACGGATTTCTGCAACGAGGCGATGGATGTAATGTCGCGCTGCTACCGATTCGAATGGTCCGCCAACACGCGGATGGAGAAAGACGAGTCCAAAGCCGGATTGCGTTGCGATCGTATCGATCGGACTGGAGTCAGAAGCCGACGTCCGGTAGACCGGGTCGTACTGCTCCGGCATCTGGATGAACTCAATCCGGTCGAGAAGAGCACGGATCCCAAAGTAATTCGGAAATGCCGTTAGAACAGTTTTCTTGTCGTCATGTTGCGCGAGTTGGAACGGTCCCGTACCGATACCGTCCTTGATGATGCTCGTATGAAGTGAGGCAAGTTGCGGCAAAATCGAACTCCGGCGCTGATCGAGTGTGAGGTCGACCCGGTACGGACCGTTTGAGACGATGTGTTTCACGTGCCGATAGGAATAGGCATAAGCAGGATAAGCGATTAAAGCACGCAGGCTCTTCGTTACTTCCTTACTCGTCAGGAGCGAACCGTCATGAAACCGCACATCCTTGCGTAAGAAGAGACTGAGCGTCGGACCGTTCCAGATATAGTGATGTGCCAGTTCACCCTGGATGTTTCCGTCAGCGTCAATCGTAAACAGGCGGTTGAAAACGTTTTGGACAAGATGTGCACTATGGATGTCTGCTGCTTCTAACGGGTGTGTCGTCAGGAAGTTGCGTTTTCGCGGAATCAGTAAAGCATCAGACGTCGTTTGCGTATAGCCAAACTTTCGCTCGAGTTGGCGCATGAACCGTCCTGCTTGCGCCGGTGACCAGTCCCACGTCAATTCCTCCGTTACTGATTCGATTGAGTCACGGTCGATTCGCTCGAGCATCCGTTTCGCATACTCCCGTTCGACGTGGCGTAACCAGACAAGTTCACTTAAGTTACCTCGGCCACGACCACTCGTATAGTCAATCCAGCCTTCAGCCTGCCATTTATTGAGATATCGTTTTGTTTGTTTAGGACTTAAATGGATGGCGTCAGCGAGTGTCGCAATCGAGTAGTTTCCATTTCGGCAAGTCTTCCATAACATAAAAAGATAAGCATCCATCTCATTCATCCTCCTTAAAAGGGGACATCTTTTTTGAATGACGTCCATTTTTCTTATGTATTGTCTTGTTTATGATACAGGTAGAGAATGGAAGGTGACAATATGAAATGGAAAGAAATACCGAAACCAATTAAAGTACGTCTCATCACATCGTTTTTCAACCGGGCTGTCTCGTTTTCGATCATGCCGTTCATGGCCCTCTTATTCGTCAAGGCATTCAACGAAGTCGTTGCTGGTGCATTTTTAATTGCAATGGTCTTCGTTAGCTTCGTCACCAATCTACTCGGCGGATATCTCGCTGATCGTTTTTCACGTAAACGCCTACTCGTCACGACATCGATGTTAACAGCACTGACGTTCATCACGATGACGATTTCGTTGACGCTCGACTGGATGCTGCTGTTCATGGTCATCTACGCCGTCTTCTCAGTGACGAGCAATCTCGGTCGCCCGGCGATGAGCGCCATCATCATCGATGCGACGACGAAGGAAAACCGACAAGCGGTCTACGCGCTCGACTACTGGCTGATCAATCTCTCGATTACTATCGGAACGGCGCTCGGTGGCTGGCTCTACGTCAGCAACCAATTACTCTTGTTCTGGATCTTGAGCTTCACGTCGTCTGTCTTACCGATCGCTTACTACCTATTTCTCGAAGACACGCCGCGGACTTGGCAGCGCCAAAAGCTACGTGGCGTTCTCAGCGATATCTTCAACAGTTATCAACTTGCTTGGCAAGATCGTCCGTTCGTCAGAGTTGTCTTTGGTTCAATGTGTATCTTAGCGGCTGAGTTTTCGATGGGGAGCTACGTTGCTGTCCGCCTCGCCGATTCGTTCGAACCGCTCGCATTTGCCGGTTGGTCAATCAATGGGGTCCGGATGATGAGTATTATCAATATTGAAAATACGTTGCTCGTCGTCACTTTGACGTTCATCGTCCAGCGACTTGCGAAACGATTATCACCACGGCGAACGCTTGCAGCAGGTCTCCTTCTTTATTCGATCGGCTACGTCGTCGTAACGAGTGCCAACAGCATGATGGCACTGATGGTCTTCATCTTTATCGCAACGATTGGCGAGTTACTCTACTCCCCGGTCTTGAACACACAAAAAGCGAACATGATGCCGGCGGATCAACGCGGGGCGTACTCAGCCTTCGCGGGAACGTCGTTTGCTGGAGCCGACCTGCTCTCACGGTCGACGATTTTAGTCGGGACATTCTTGATCCCGTCGATGATGAGTGTCTATCTCGGACTGATCCTGTTGACAGGCTTCGGATTGGTCTACACGAGTCTTTTCGTGAAGGAATCGGTCGAACGACAGCGAAACGTATCTTAATAAGGGGGAATCGAGATGAATTTACCAGATACACTAGAAACACCACGACATTTATTGCGCCGCTGGCAAGAAGATGATGCAGCAGCACTGTATGCGTACGCAAAGGATCCAAATGTCGGACCGAAGGCAGGCTGGGCACCACACGTGTCAGTTGACGAGAGTCGCGAAGTCATCGGAATTTTTCAAGGGTCGCCCGGCGAGTATGCCGTGACGGATAAGACAACCGGTGAAGTGATCGGGAGCTTCGGTTTTCACTTTAATCGTCGCCCGGATGAGTCGATCACGCATGACCGTCAAGTCGAGATTGGTTATGTCCTCGCTCCTGACTACTGGGGAGATGGACGGATGCCGGAGATCGTCGAAGCGATTCTTGATTTCATCTTCCGTGAGTTACCAATCGATATCGTCTGGTGCGGACACTTTGATTTCAACGATCAATCACGCCGTGTCGTTGAGAAACTCGGTTTTACGCCTGTTCTTGACCGACCATTCGTATTAGAGCGAATCGACGGTCGGACCGTGACGAGCCATGTCTACAACTGGACGCGTGAGCGGTATGAAGCAAAGAACGGGATGAAGAATACGTAATACATCAAAAACGACCTCAGCGCTGAGGTCGTTTTTTGGTATCAGAATTAAATAGATTCTTTAGAGTTTTGTATTTTTTGACTGATCTTGCTTAGATTTTCGGAGAAAGATAACTGCAATCGTAATCGAGGTCAAAACATAACTCACGAGGACGGCGGTAATCTCTGACAAATTAAATACAAACAAAAGCAGCAGTTGAGGCACGAAAAAGATGGACACTGCAATCGGTAAAATCCATGTCTTCGTCTTCCATGCCGTGACGAGAATCCAGAGAATCAATAGGGCACCAACCATCCAGCTGACGCTTGGGGATAACGTGATCTTTTGTGAATCGACAAGTCCGTTGACGATCAATAGTCCGATGATTAACAGAAAATGAATACTACCATGAATACCATAACGCATGATACGAGGGCGCGCGCCATCACGCAAAGCATCTTGACGGAAGAGAAACGCCAGGGTGGTCAGGTAAACGGCACTAATCAACAGGAAACCGCCAACGAGCAGGATACTGAACGTCGTTGTACCATTCAAGAGGTTTTGGAGATAGAGAAAACTGGATGCGCCGAGAAAAACTTGCAAGACGATCCAAAACGCTTCTTTTGGATCAAATGCCATCTCTTTAGATATCGATTGGATGTAATCGGCGGGACTATCACCCGTGATCGCGCGAACGGATTTTCCGTCTGCTTCCGCTTCGATCAGGTGATCTTCGAGTTCGTTGACAATCTCGTTCGTCGCCAGTTCATTTTTACCCGAAGCAAGTAGGTATACCTTTAAGTCTTCCAAAAATCGTGTTGATTCCGTCGATAGGGTCATCTCATTCGTCCTCCTTTAAAATGCTTTCGACACTCGTTGAAAGGTGATGCCATCTTTGTTTGAAAGCGGCGAGTTCTTCAACACCACTCGTCGTGATCGAATAATACTTTCGTTTTGGACCGGTCGGGGAGACGCGAGAGGTTGCTTCGATCCAGTCCAGTTTTTGCATCCGAATCAATAGAGGATAGATCGTTCCCTCACTGATGTCGGCGAAACCGTACGCTTTCAGTTTCGTCGCCAGTTCATAGCCATAAATCTCTTCTTCCGCAATCAGTGCGAGTAAGCAACCGTCGAGAATTCCTTTTAACATTTGCGTCGATGACATCCGCATCTTCCTTTCGCTACTTGGTATTACAAGGTAATGATACGTTATGCTATTTTGTATTGCAAGGTAGTGAGTAAAATAAATCCAATGAATTTTAGGATGGTGCTTTCACGATGAATTGATATGTAATATATTACTTGTACGAAACCGACAAATGATTTAGCCATTGCACGACTTCCTTTAAGTGAGGAAGTGTATCGACGCTTGCAACACCACATCATCACCTTACGTCTTGCCCCAGGAGAAAAGGTGAACGATCAAGCACTCGCGGAAGCGTTCGGTGTCAGTCGGACACCGGTCCGCGAAGCCTTGAAACGACTCGAAGAGGAGGGATTGATTTTAGCAAAACGGGGTTCACGGACGATCGTGACGGAACTCGATGCCGAACAGGCACAGCAAACCTATCCAATCATTGCGACACTGCAAGGGTTAGCGGCGCGTTTAGCAGGACCAATGCTGACGGATGACGATCTAACAAGTCTGAGGTCAATTCATCAACAATTCACGACGGCAATTGATCAGCAGGATACAGAGGCGGCACTAGCACTTGACGATGCCTTTCACGATGTCTTCGTGCAGCGCAGTCAAAACGATCAACTACGCGAGACGATCCGTCGGTTGACCCCGTTGATCCGCCGGCTCGAATATGCTCAGTTTGATCGTCTCGGACGCCAGTCGATTGCCGATCATGCAACGATTTTAGATGCATGTCAACAACAGGATGTCGAGCAGCTCGTCCAGGCGACGGAGCATAACTGGAACGGACTCGGGCGTCTACTCGTCTCGACATTAAAGGAGGAGAGCTGATGCGACCAATCATTTATGGAATTTTAGCGGCAATGTTTTTTGCGGTCACCTTCATCTTGAATCAATCGATGCAAGGGGCAGGCGGTCACTGGATTTATAGTGCATCGCTCCGCTTTTTCCTGATGTTGCCTTTCTTTGTCGTCATCGTCATGATGCGACGGGGGATCGGGCGCGTCTTCCAGGCGCTTCGAGCCGATATCGGCTTTTGGTTACTTTATGGAACGATCGGCTTCGGACTGTTCTACGGAAGCATCTGTTTTGCTGCTGACTACGCACCAGGCTGGTTGATTGCCGGGACATGGCAGTTGACGATTTTAGCGGGACCGTTGCTTGCCCCCTTGTTCAACCAACGGATCCCGTGGTCAGCACTGAAGTATTCCGTCCTGATCGTCCTCGGGGTCGTCGTCATGCAACTATCGGTCGCGGGAAGCCTATCGCTACAGTCGCTGTTGTTCGGAGCCTTACCGGTCCTCGTCGCGGCAATTGCCTATCCACTCGGGAACCGGAAGATGATGGAACGCTATGGGAACGAGCTCGATGTGTTTGAACGGATTCTCGGAATGACACTTGCCAGTCTACCGTTTTGGATCGTTCTTTCTGTGATTGCCTACATACAGGTCGGCTTACCGAGTGTCAGCCAAGTCACCCAGTCCGGTTTCGTCGCCTTATTCTCAGGCGTCATCGCAACGTCGCTCTTTTTCTACGCGACGTCACTCGTCCGGACAGAACCGGTCCGGTTAGCTGCGATCGAGGCAACGCAATCGTTCGAGATCGTCTTTACTGTTCTCGGAGAGATTCTTTTCCTTCACGCGGCACTACCAACGGGACTCGCAACACTCGGGATCATCCTCGTAATGCTCGGGATGACGTTACATAGTTTGAATCAGGCAGAGCGAACCGTCGTTCGTTCCACTAAACGAAAAATCAATTGAGAAAGTAGGCTGTCAGATGGTTTTAACAGGTACACTCGTCAATACCGTCCTGATCATCATCGGGACGTTGCTTGGATTAATGTTCCACCGGATTCCGGAACGCATGAAGGAGACCGTCCTGCAGGCGATTGGACTTGCTGTCGTCGTGCTCGGAATGCAGATGGGGATGAAAAGCACGAACTTCTTGATCGTCATCGGTAGTCTTGTTCTCGGTGGTGCAATCGGCGAGTGGTTCCGGCTCGATGAGAAACTCGACCGGATGGGAGCGTGGCTCGAACGTAAGATCAGTCGCGGTCGTCCGTCGAACATCGCGGAAGGATTCGTGACAGCGACGTTAATTTTCGTCATTGGCGCGATGGGTGTGTTAGGAGCTCTTGACGGTGGATTACGTCAGGATCACGACGTCCTTTATACGAAAGGATTGATTGACGGTTTTACGGCACTCGTCCTTAGTTCAACGCTCGGGATCGGTGTCATGTTCTCAGCGATTCCCGTCTTTCTCTATCAAGGGGCGATTGCATTAAGTGCCGTTGCGATCACGAAATTTATTCCCGACGCCGCGTTGCAAGAATTCATCTTAGAGATGACGGCGACTGGTGGGGTGATGATTGCGGCAATCGGTCTTAATCTCGCTGGCATCACGAAGATTCGTGTTGCGAACTTGTTACCGGGTATCGTCATCGTCGCAGTTATCGTCACCGGTCTCCATCTGTTCTCATGAAAAATCCCCACTTGTCCGATAACGGACGAGTGGGGATTTTCTGTTTATGTCTCGATCAATTCGTGTGTCTCGTAAGCAGTGATTGTATGTCCATCATAATGGAAGTCATGCAACAACGGTTGATCCGTTGACAAAGCGATCGGTAAGTAATGCCGGAGATTGCTGATGATTCCCATGTTATCATCGTTTATAATCCAGTCGAGCGATTTCCAATCGAGGATTCCTTCGACTGTCATGACCGGTGTTGGAAATGGACGCTCTTCTACATCAGTCAGGTAGAGATACATGCCAGACGTTTCTTCCCCGTGTAAGCGAACGATGCCTTTTGGTGTCACCGAATCTAACGGGATGCCGGTCTCTTCGAACGTCTCGCGGATGACAGCAACTTCCGGTGTCTCGCCCGGTTCAATCTTGCCGCCGACACCGTTCCACATGCCCATCGCTGGTCGTTTTTGGCGGTTGACGAGTAAAAAACTATCCGCGTGGCGAATTAAACAAAGCGTATATCGATCCATGTTCATTACTCCTGTCCTAAAAAGTGAGTCTGATACAGCATCTCGAATTGAGCGGGACCTGCGACCGGCAATTCGGTCGTCGTCGTGTCTTCGATTCGTAACGTCCGCTCGGTCAACGTCTTTTGACCGCTTGGAGTCCGTATTGCGATGAGACGACCTTTGTTGAACGGTGAAGCTTCGCTCTGCTGGATGATCTGTTCCATCTTTGATAAGTCACCCTTTGTAATTGCCTTCTCACGGTCGAACTTGTAGCCAGTCACGAACTCGGCTTGTCCTGTCTGCTGCATTTCGAGAACATCACCTTTGCCAATCCGGTAACTACCGCTAGCGGAATGAACCGTCTCCCCACTAAAGGGAACCGGAACGAGTGGTAAATTGACACCGAAGCCGGTATCAAGTAGGTGTGTCTCATTCCAAATGATTGCAACGTGTGTCGGTCCCGTCGCTGACCAGGCTGCGGATTTCTGATCATAGACGGTCGCTTGTACGAGGCGAACAGGACAATTCAGTTCTTGTAGGACACGATGCAGCAGTCCGTTCAAGTCATAACAGACACCACCACGTCGCTCCGTCAGAAACGTTTCAATGAAGCGCTCGTCGTTAAACGGACGGATTCGTTTCTCAAGCACAGTCGTATTCTCAAACGGTAACTGGTAGGCAAAGGCTTCGAGTAAGCGAGGTAACTGATCAAATGTGATCGTCTCAAGCGGAAATCCGAGCCGTTGTTCCAAGTCTTTCATCCAATCCATCTGTAATCCCTCCTTTATATACTACCTGATTATCCCATATTGCTTCAGAAAATGTGAATTCGAGCATATATTATCTGAAAATAAGGATAACCCTTTTGTTCGATGGGAATCTTTGATATGCTGAGACAGGATTAATTAAGAATGATTCTCAATAACGAATCACGAACTAAAGGAGGTCTCATCATGAGACGGAAAACTTGGATGACAGCGTTGACGCTCCTCGTGTTGAGCAGTTTGATGCTTGCGGCCTGTTCAGGTCAAGCAGAACAAACAAACGAAAAGACGCGGACGATTACGCATGAGGCAGGAAAAACGAAAGTGCCGGAGCACCTGAAGAAGGTCGTCGCACTTGAATACTCATTCGTCGATGCGTTAGACGAACTCGGCATCACACCGGTCGGAATCGCACAAGAAAATAAGACCGATGTCTCCGGATTACTCGGAAAAGACATCGCGTTCACGGAAGTCGGTACACGTCAACAACCGAATCTTGAAGTGATCAGTTCCTTGCAGCCGGATTTAATCATCGGCGACTTCAACCGTCATAAAGGAATCTACAAGCAACTGCAAAAAATCGCACCGACGATCATCTTGAAGAGTCGGAATGCGACGTACGAAGAGAACATCGAATCGTTCAAGACGATTGCGGAAGCAGTCGGGAAAACTAAACAGATGGATGACCGACTTGCACTGCATGAAGAACGATTGAATGCAGCGAAGAAAAAGGTGGATCCAAACGACGACCGAAAAGTGATGGTTGGTGTCTTCCGCGCCGATTCACTGACGGCACACGGTGAGACGTCGTTTGATGGTGAATTACTCGAGAAGATCGGTATCGAGAACGCTGTTACGAAAACAGCGGAACCTACCGTTACGATTACGTTAGAGCAGATGGTCAAATGGGATCCGGACGTCATCTTCATGGCGGAAGCCGATCCGAAACTGCTGAAGGAGTGGAAAAACAACCCGCTCTGGAATCAAATCACAGCGGTTAAGAACAAAGACGTTTATGAAGTCAATCGTGACCTCTGGACACGATATCGAGGACTTGATGCTGCAGAACAAATCGTTGACGAAGCGATTCAATTGTTACAACAGAAATAATGAACGACAAAAGCCGGAGCAATCTGGCTTTTCGTCTTGATGAAAGGGGAACCATCCGGTGCAGCGGAAACGTCTGATTTTTGTACTTCTATTACTCGGTTGCTTGGCGGTTTATAGTAGCCTGTTCTTTGGCATCACACAGATGAATCCGATTCACTTAGTCCAAGAGTGGATCAGTGGCACGACATCAAAAGCAGGGCTCGTCCTGACGAATCTGCGCTTGCCACGTCTCTTACTCGGATTGTTGCTCGGAGCGAATCTTGCCGTTGCAGGGGCAATCATGCAAGCCGTGACACGAAATCCGCTCGCTTCACCGCAAGTCTTTGGTGTCAATGCCGGTGCGTCATTTCTCGTCGTCTTAAGCCTGCTTGTCTTTCCGTCGCTCGGAACGGCTAATTTGATCTACTTCGCCTTTGCCGGTGCCTTAGTCGGTGGAGTGCTTGTCTTTTCGTTCGCCTCCGTTCGCGGGATGACAGCATTAAAACTTGCCCTCGTCGGGATGGCGATTCATCTCTTGTTAACGTCGCTGACGAAAGGCTTGATTCTCTTTAACGACCGGATCACGAACGTCTTGTACTGGTTGTCCGGTTCGCTCAGTGACGCGAACTGGCTTGAACTACGGATCGTCTTACCGTGGTCACTTGCCGGCTTGCTTCTTGCGGCGAGTCTCGCGAAATCGCTCGCTGTCTTCCAACTTGGACAAGACGTCGCGGTCGGTCTCGGTCAAAAAGTGACGCGAATTCGATTGCTTGCTGGGATCAGCGTCGTCTTACTCGCAGGGGTGACGGTTGCAGTCGCCGGAGCGATCGGTTTCATTGGATTAATGGTTCCGCACATCACGCGGCGCCTCGTCGGGGAAGATTACCGGATCGTTCTGCCGGTCGCTGCCGTCATCGGTGGACTTCTGCTGACGTATGCCGATGTCCTCGCGCGGTTCATCGCCTATCCGTATGAGTCACCGGTCGGCATCGTGACGTCATTGCTCGGTGCACCATTCTTCCTTGTTCTGGCACGTCGTCAGATGAAAGGGGGATTACGATGAAAGACATGCGTCGGATTTTGATTGTTACGGTGCTCGTGTTCTTCGCGAGTTTTGCCTTACTGTCGGTCGGCTCGATTCAGTTATCGTTATCGGATCTATGGCAGTCGTTCTTTGGTGGAAAGGATGCCTTCATCGTTCAAAATTATCGTCTGCCGCGAACTGTCCTTGCTTTCTTAGCAGGTGCGAGTTTCTCACTTGCCGGAGTCATCTTACAAAGTGTCATCCGTAATCCATTGATTTCGCCTGATGTGATCGGTGTGACGAATGGTGCGTCACTGTTCGCCGTCTTAACGATTGCCCTCGTGCCGGATGGTCAGCTCTTGTTAACACCAATCGCTGCTTTCATCGGAGCAGCACTCGTCATGCTGGCCTTAATGATGCTTGAGGGGGGCGGGAATGTCTCCCGCAGTTCGTTTGCGTTGCTTGGTATCGCGGTCAGCGCGATTTGTGCCTCCGGGACGGAATACTTGTTGATCAAGTTTCCACTTCAGACAAACGATTCACTCGTCTGGCTCGCTGGGAGTCTGTTTGGGAAAGGGTGGCAGGAAGTGATGATCTTAGCGCCCGTGCTCGTCGTGATTGGTGCAATCATCTTCTATCGCCATCGTCAACTCGATGTCTTATCACTCAGTGAAGAAGTCAGTATCGGTCTCGGATTACCAATTCGGCGGACGCGGCACATCTTCTTGGCGCTCGCTGTCGTCCTAGCTGGTGTTGCCGTCGCGACGGTCGGTGCGATCGGTTTCCTCGGTCTGATTGCCCCGCATTTGGCGCGGCGTCTCGTCGGTCATAAACATCTCGCCGTCTTACCGATGGCATTGTTGCTCGGCGGAGGGTTACTCGTCGTTGCCGACGCGCTCGGTCGGGGGATTCATCCACCACTTGAAGTACCAGCCGGATTGATCACAGCGATCATCGGTGTTCCGTATTTCCTGTATCTTTTACGGAGAGAACGGACGGCATGATGTTCGATCTACCAAAATGGAGTCCTAGCGATTACGCGAAGAACTCCATTTTTATGAAAGGAAAGAAGTACGCACTTGACGAATCATGGCGACATCTTTCTATATTTATTTGGCTTCAAGTTGGTTTGATTTTTCTACTTCCTCTTTATACTTTTCTAAAAATTCATCAACTGAAACGTTATTAGCGTTTGGATTCGATTCAATGGTTAATTTACTCGAAGAAACCGATGTGCTTTGATCGTCTACATGTGATGGAATTTCAAGTACCAATTGATCACCTAAACCCGTTTCAAGACCACTTTTTCCGAAGTTAAAAGTTCGTGTGACATACGCTTCAGCATAATTTTTTTGATTCTCTGAATAGACTTTGACATCAGAAATGTTGTATTTGAATGAATTCAGCTGAATTTTATCGACTTCCGTAGTGGATAGAAAAATCAATACAGCCTCGTCCCCTTCAGATAACTTTGAAAGGTTAGTATGTGCTAACGGAGTATTGTTTAAAAAATCTGCTTTTTGTTGCTCAAGCACTGTAGTGAAAAAATCGAAAGCTTGTTCCTCTGTGATGCTACTCTTAGATTTTTCTTGTGCAACATTAGAATCGGCAATCGCATTACTCCATAAGAAACCAGCATATAGGATGACACCTAAAGTGAGGGATGAAAAAATAGTTTTTTTCACGATCGCGACCTCTTTCTATTGTTTGATTCATGTTATTATATAACAAAAAAAACCAAAAAAGGAAAGGGTATAAAAATGAGTAAATCGAATTTTAAGAAAAAAAGGAAAAAGAAAGTATTGGCACTATTTTTAGGAGTCATAGCCCTCATTGTATTACTCATGCCTGTACTATCACCTATTCTGTTTACGGATGCTACGCCTAGAGGTGCTCTTAGACACGAACTATACAAACAAGGCTATTACTATCAAAATTACTTTGCGATCATTACGGAACAAGATCCTGTTGCAGAACGGTACCATATGTTTTGGTATGATTGGAAAAGTGAAACGGGAGGAACACCTTTTATCTGTTATTCAAAGAAGGTAAACGCGGAAAAGTATGCTGTTTCCTGCGGTACGGGTCCATAAGCAATATTTTAAACATCTTGATCATGCTACCAGTACATCGTATTTCATCGGTGTCAGGTAGCCTGACTTTTTTTATTTCATTGGAGCCGTCATAGAGAAATCTTTATACAGATCAAATTTCTGAACCTAGATTCAAGAAGATTTTTCCTACGATACTTCCTCGACTTCGAGTCGATAGACGTTGATGTATTGAGAGACGAGATAGGTGTTGATTGTAGCAGTAGTCTTTTTTACAATTGCATATTTATTGCTATTTCATTTTAAACTTAAATCTTTGTAAATATTTACATATTGTGAGAAGGTTTAAGTGTGAGGTATTTAATATATGATATTGGCTTTTATCAGTGAGTGAAACGAGTTCATCAAATATTATGGAGAAAGAAGTTGATATGATATGACGAAAGATAAATCTGGAGGAATGAAGGCAAAAGTTCCTTGGTATTTTAGTGGGTGGCTAATAATCTTGTTGATTCTGACTGGTGTTATAACGTTCGGTATAACTTCAATGATAGGTATCATATTATTGTTTGGCCGTCTCTACTATATCAAGTCTGAAAAACTAAAATCTCAGATTTCCGAAGCTGCTAACTTACAACAAGAAATCACTTCATTGAAAACAGAGTTAGATACGCTAGATATCAAGCGGAAAGAAATCCAAAACAATATTTCGAATTCTGAAGTCATCTTTGAAGAAAGTAAAGCACAATACATAAAGCAAATCCGTTCTGAGTTTGAATCTGAAGGAAAACGAATTATCGAAGAAATTATATCAGACAATCAAGAGAAAATCTCCGAGCTCCAAAAGTTCGCGGAAGAACGTGATGTTTTAGCGGTTGAAAATGAAAAGTTAAGCAAAAATATTAAATCTCAAAGTACAAAGCTTTCAAAATTGAAAACGGAGTTCAATGGTATTCGCAACTTAATTAGTATATTTCCTAAGTTGTTCAATGAACAAGATCTTCCGAATGAGTTAGATCTTCTATTGGCAGGTTATGATGAAGAAAGTATCATGAAGAGTTTGGTAGAGCTAGATTACCATTCTATGAATTCAAAAGAATTACGTAAACAGATTAATAAAATCAAAAAAGAGATAGCTACACTGTTAGACAGATACAAAGATCGCTATAAAACAAAAGCGAATCAAGCTATTTATCAGTTGATGGTGGTTGGCTTACAAGCAGAACTGCAAAATATTCTCTATACTCTCTCATACGCTAAGCATGAGGAGGCTATTGGTAATGCGAAAGCTCTAATTCGGAAATATTTAGCTATTTCAACTAACGGTAATGCTTCCATTTCACCTACAATCTCTAAATTTTTGGCAGAACTAGAGCCATTGTTCATCGAAGCGGTAGAGGTCGAGTACCAATATTACATTAAACGCGAACAGGAAAAAGAAGAACAACGTCTAATACGAGAGCAAATGCGTCAAGAAGCTGCAGAACGCAAAGAACTAGAAGCACAAAAGAAAAAATTAGAATCAGAAGAGGCAAAATTCGATGTAGAATTACAACGAACGAACGAGCTTATGATAAGCGAAAATAACCCTGACATTATTGCTCAACTGCAGTCACGCATTGAAGAACTTTTACAACAGCAAAATAACATCTTAGAGCAAAAAGAAGAAATTTTAAAGAGAGCGAACGGCAAGGCTGGTTACGTTTACGTCATCTCGAATCTAGGATCGTTCGGTCAACAGGTATTCAAAGTGGGAATGACAAGACGTATGAACCCACAAGATCGAGTAGACGAACTTGGGGACGCCTCTGTACCATTTAAATTTGATGTACATGCAATGATTTTCTCCGATGATGCAGTAGGTTTAGAATATCAACTTCATAAAGAATTGACATCCAAGCGATTTAATAAAGTAAATTTACGTAAAGAGTTTTTCGTAACAACAGTTGAAGAATTACAAACCTTAGTCGAAACAATCGATCCAACTGCTGAGTTCAAGACATCGATGATTGCACAAGAGTACTTTAGAAGCATTGAAATGGATGAAAAGGGAATTATGCCTACTGCTAGTATGTCCTTCGAAAAAAATGAAGTCGAAGTGAATGCGACTATTTTAAGTTAAAATGCTTCAAATAGCAGCATCCAGCGAACAACCTAGTATAATAATCATCATGTTTTGCTTAGTGATAAATGATTAATTCCATATTATTAATAGGCTATCTGACATCGTTAGATACGGTGTCAGGTAGCCTATTTTTTTAACTCGCTCTTAGTTGAACAAGTTAAATTATTTCTAATGTTTTAAGAGGTTTCTTGAGCTCCTAATGAAGGAAGTTACTCAGCTTTATGCAGAGCGAATTTCTGTACCTAGTTTCAAGAAGATTTTTTCTAAGGACGCTTTTTCTACTTCAAGTCGATAAACATGGATGTGTTACGAGACCAAACCCAATAAGTACGAAACCAAGCGGCATCCAGGCAGCGGGTGCGAAGATGAAACAGCCAGCCCTGACAAATGCCGTCCATTGACCGACATGAATCAAACGACTGAGTCACTACTGATGTCTGGGAATAAAAGACAAGTTTAAAAAAGAGGTGTAGGATAAGAATATTTAGAGAAATAACGTTTCATCCTATCGTTGTCTGGCTATATAAAAAGAAGATAAAAAATTTTAGTCATATATCTTTAATTCATACTATTCCGATTTGTAATATCTTGGATAGCCTGTAACTGGAGGTAGATGGCGAGAGGAGCTTGTAATCATGACCACCCAACTTTCAACCGACCTAGGATCCCAAGATATTTTAGCCTCCCTGCGAGATAATGTCGCAATGATTCGATTCGACCGACAACGTCGTGTCGTCGACGTCAATGGTTTATTCGCTAAGACGATGAAATATAAACGAGAAGAGATGATCGGGATGCAACACCATCTCTTTTGCACAACCGAATTTGCAATGAGTGACAGTTACCAGGCATTTTGGCAGAAGCTTTACAGTGGTTTCAGTACGGCAGATAAAATTGAACGAATCGATGCGCATGGTCAGTCGATTTGGCTAGAAGCTACCTATATGCCGATTTACGATGGAACGGAAGTGACAGGTGTCTTGAAGATCGCTTCTGATATTACTGATCGTCAGCAGACGATTCAAAAGTTTGCGACTTCGTTTGATATGATTGCTAGTGATTTGAATACGCGGTCAACGCATGGCGAGCGAGAAAGCGAAGCGTTACGGCGAACGATCGAACAGATGGCCGAGACGACCCGCGATAATCATCTGACGATTGAACGACTGCAGCGCCAAGCGCAAGACATCACCCAAGTGACCGAGACGATCAAAACGATCGCCTCACAGACGAATCTCTTGTCACTCAATGCATCGATCGAGGCAGCGCGAGCCGGTGAACACGGAAAAGGATTTAACGTCGTTGCGACGGAAGTCCGAAATCTCTCGAAACTCGTTGAACAAGCTGTCGTCGATGTCCGCCAGACGACGCAACGCATGAACGATGAACTGCAGCGGATTGCCCGTGCGATGACGCAAGCAACGAATGATGCACAAGCAAGCGTCACCGTCGTCGCAGAAACAGTTGATCGTTTCCATGACGTGCAGAGTGCGGCATCCACGTTGACGGAGACGGCGCGGGACTTTACACAAGTGATATAACGTTATAGATGATACACGGCATTCCGGTCGACTGGAATGCCGTTTTATTTTTGAAAGTCCACCCGTTCTTTGGAATAATATGTTAATATACTACAAAACGAAAAGGGAGCGATTTTCTAATGAACATTCGAACCGCCCGCCCTGACGATTTTCAGGCGTTGATTCCGCTATTCCAACAAATTCATGAGCAGCATGTAGCTTTACGCCCCGATCACTACCGTCCGCACGAGATGCCGGTTTCGGAAGACTTATTTTTGTCGCAACTCGACCGATCAGATTTCGAAATCCTCGTCGCGGAATACAAAGGACTTGCCGGTGTGATCGTCTTAAAGGAAGATATCATCGAAGGGAGCGGCTTCGTCTTTGATAAACATTACTTACGGGTCATCAGTCTCGTCGTTGCGGATACGCATCAGAAGCAAGGAGTAGGCAAGCGATTGATGCAAGCCGCTTACGCGCATGCGGAAACAATTGGTTGCGACCGGATCGAACTCGGCGTCGATGACGCCAATCAAGAAGCGATCGCCTTTTACGAGGCACTCGGAATGTCTGTCCGCTCAAGACGGATGGAATGGAACGTGACGTCTAGCAGGGAAACGACGTCGTGACGTCAAACAACAGTTACTAGAAAGGAGAGAGGTCATGTTCAGGTTACAAGTGTCCGATCACGTATCGCTTCAATTGTTCGAACGGCACCATGCGGAGACATTATTCGCCCTTGTCGATGCCAATCGCGCACATCTTCGCGAATGGCTCGGTTGGGTTGATGGTACAACAGATGCCATTACATATCAGGAAGTAGTCATCCCAGCATGGTTGCAACAGTTTGCCGATGGTAACGGGTTTACGTGTGGCATCTATCTTCAGGAGGAACTCGTCGGAACGATCGGTTTGCATGCAATCGATCGGCACCTCGGACAAACGTCGATCGGCTATTACTTAGGAGAAAAGGGACTCGGAAAAGGTATCATGACGGACGTCGTCCGGTTCGTCACGAACTATTGTTTCGAGACGCTCGGTTTGAACCGCGTCGTCATCGAGTGTGCGACGGGAAACGTCCGGAGCAGACGAATCCCGGAACGACTCGGATTCACGAAAGAAGGCATCTTACGGGACGCCGAGAAATTATACGGGACGTATCACGACATCCAGGTCTATGCGATGTTACGACGGGACTGGACGAAAACGCAGGAGGTGGCAGCATGCGCATCGAGCCAATGAAACAAGCGACCTATGAGGTGTATCTACCCGTGGCAATCGAGGGGTATGCGGCAGAGAAGTGTCGCGCCGGTACGTGGTCAGAGAACGAGGCGCATGATAAGTCGACAGAAGAGTTCGCGAAGTTGTTGCCTGAAGGTCTGAAAACGAAGAATCATTATTTGTTTACGTTTCGTGACGAGACAGACAGCGACATCGGAATGGTCTGGGTTCACGTAAAAGAAGAATCACGCGGACGTTCCGCTTTCATCTTCGATGTCAAGATTACGTCCGATAAACAAAACCAAGGGTACGGCAAAGAAGCACTCCGATTACTGGAAGTGATGTTAAAACGAATGAACGTCAAAAAGATTTCGTTACACGTCTTCGCGCATAACGAACGGGCGATTCATGTGTATAACTCGCTCGGGTATGAGAAAACGGATTATTATATGTCGAAACGACTAGATGATTCCGAGTAAAAAGATGCCTCTTGCGCAAGCAGGAGACATCTTTTTCGTTTAACGCCATGTCTGAAGTGTATTCGCGAACTGGATGTTCGTCTCAAGTTCTCCTGTGATTTCACTTGCTGTGAAGTCATTGCCGGCGAGCCAGTCAGCAAAGTCGAACGTGACCGGTTCTTGATCACCACCGAGCGCGAACCATACCTTTAACTCTTCCGGGAAGTAGGCAGACGTATGGATCGTTCCTGCCCACTGCGCATATAAATCAGCGAAGACGCCTTTATCGGTATCATTCAGGAGTCGAAAAGCAGACTCTGCATCTTGAATCATATGTTGATGAGTCTTCAGCTCCATCATTCGACGTTTCGAGTCATCGAGATGATAGCGGTTCTCGTGTTGTAGCAAATCAAAATGGTTCGTACATAGATTCGATTCCCGCACTTGGACGTCTCGCGCCGTCGCCTCGATCACGAACGAACGCGCGGATTTATCGTGGACGACGTACGTGAACGATCCGCGATGTGGAATCTCTTTGACGAGTGAGATCGCATCGTCGACCGACGTACACATCTCGAGGATGATCCGTCCGATCATGAAGCTGACGAATCCATCTCCCGGCCGCCGACGATTGATGAAGTTATAACCCATCGCAAGACCATGTTCGTTCATCCCGTCCATTCGACCGGTCACCCGAGATGCCGGACCGATGATCGCTGAACCGCCATCGTTCGGTTGAAAGACGGAAAATCGTCCGTCATATGTCATCGGATGATAGTCATAGTTTCGAACGAGGAAGTTATCACCGGTCATGATTGAACAACCGCTTTTCGGTCCTTCGACCCGGTAATGTCCGAAATGGAGTAATGTGTCTGGCAATGATAGTTTGAGTTCGTCTTGCAGTCCGAGCAACTCGTCCCAAATATGCGGGGCATACCGAAGAAACATCTCCTTTGTCTCGACCGGATCGACTTGAAAACGGGGGACACGGATTTTCCAGTTGTCCTCGCGGTTATGGAGTAACTGATTTCGTTTAACGTAACGCCCTTGTTCGCGACCGAAGTCATAGTGACTGCCGCGGAATTGTGTGATTTCATTGGCTACACGTTGCATAGGACTCACCCTTTCTTCAACTGCTGTACGCTGATTATATCGAATGGATGACCGAAAGTCGTATAGAAGGACTTTATTGGAGCACATCAAAATATGGGAATATTGAAAAAACAGTCAACTTTTTCAATCCTGAACCGATAACAAAAGCGGGAGGGGATGGAATGAAACACATGTCAGTCAGACGGAAGATACAAGCTTTGATCGCAACAGCCGTCGTTGCGATGCTACTAATTGCGGGAGCAGGACTCTATTTCTTGAATCAGATGTCCAGCGCTTCCCGAGCGATGTATCAGGAGAACTTGATTCCGATCCAAGAAGTAGCACAGATTCGGATCGATACACGGGCTCTTGATTCCTTTTTAGTCGAGATGATTCTAACGAAGAATGAGGAACGCATCACAGAACTTCAAGCTGATATCGATACACGTCAGGCTCAGATTCGGTCGTCGGTCACGAAGATTGAAAAAACGGGGCAATTCGATGCGCGAGAAAAGAAACAACTCGAGGAGTTGAAGGATAATGTCCTCGCTTACGACAACTCGATGACGCTCGTTCAAGATGCGGCGACGCGCAACGAGACAGAGGAAGCCTACACGGCGTATTCCGATGGTCTGGAACAAGTTCGTGATAACGTCGCAAACTCAGCAAAGTCATTGATGGCTTCGATGACGAAACAAGCGAAGACGCTTGACGCCCAGAACCAAGCGGAAAAAGAGACCGCCTTTTACATAATGCTCGGTATCTTTTTACTCACGGTCCTCTTGTTTGCAGGACTTGCCATATACATCACACGTCTCATCACGCGTCCAATTCGTCAACTGCAAGGCTGGATGGATCAATCAGGTAAGGGTGACTTGACCGTCCGAGGTCATTACGATTCGAAAGACGAACTCGGTCAATTGACGACATCGTTCAATGAAATGATCGCCTCACAACAACAAGTCGTCCTTGAACTGACGGGAACGGCAGACCGCGTCGCTGTTGCGTCGGATGAACTGAGCGTCAATGCGGAATCAACGACGAAAGCAACGGAGATGGTCGCTGTGACGATGGAAGAGATGGCAAGCGGCGCAAGTCAACAGCTGCATCAAGTGTCCGATGCTTCACGGACGATCGAAGAATTGACGACGTCCGTCCGTTACGTCGCCGGTAATGCGCAACAGATGACGCAACGGACGACAGAGGCGATGGAAAAAGTTGCCCACGGTGGAAAGGTCGTCGGTACACTTGGGACACAGATGGGACGCATTCAAGAAGACGTCTCGCAACTCAGCCAAGTCATCGATGGTCTAGGCAACCGATCACAGGAAATTGGTCAAATCACGGATTCGATCAAAGGTGTCGCGGCGCAGACGAATCTCCTCGCGTTAAACGCCGCAATCGAGGCGGCACGCGCCGGCGAACAAGGACGCGGATTTGCCGTCGTTGCAGCGGAAGTCAAGACGCTTGCTGAACAATCGGCGGTCTCGGCAAAACAAATCGAGTCGTTGATTCGGATCATTCAGCAAGAGACGGAGGCGTCGGTCGCCTCGATGGAGAAAGTCTCAACCGAGATGACGAGCGGGATTGCCGTCGTCGATCAGGCAGGGACATCCTTCTCGGAAATCGAGACAGCGATCACCGACGTGACAGGGCACGTCGAAGATGTGTCCGGCGCAGTTCAGGAAATGGCGGCAGCGAGTGAACAGATCGCTTCTGTCATGCGGACGATTCAAGCGGTGACGGAAGGAACCGCTGCTGGGACACAAAACATCTCCGCTTCGACCGAGGAGCAGATGGCGTCTATGGAAGAAATTTCGTCTGCATCGCAATCGCTCGCGACGATGGCGGATGATTTAAAACAAGTCACAGGCAGATTCAGCGTGTAAGATATTGCACTACGACCATGAGGGGTAACCGTCATGGTCGTTTTTTTATTTGTGGTAATGACTGGAAAACGGGCAGGAGAGTAAATTTGTTTCGTCGTATGTACATCACTAAGGATGACGAAAGGTAACAGATGGACGGATGTTATGAAAGTGATTGAAGAAACTGTTTGACAGCGCGGCGGGACCGCAAATGAACGATTTGTTTATCGGACGTCGCTTTAAGCGTTGAAAGGATACTCGGTCGCTTATCGATCGGAAACCGCCAAATCCATTTCAGAAAATCAAGCGACAGTTTCTCGGGACAGCCTGCCGCCATATCCGGTCGGCCGGTCTTACGATAGCGCAAGGTCCGTTTCATCGCACGGTACAGACAAAGCGTCCGCGGCAGATCAAGGAAGATGACCGTATCAGCGGCATCGATTCGTAAGTCAAGCGTTCCACCGTAATTACCGTCGATGATCCATGTATCACGCGATATGAGTGTTTGTTGAATCTGGCGTTGTTCCTCACGCGAAACCGCCTCCCAGTTCGGACGCCACAATAAGCTGTCGAGGTGATCAACGGGATAACTTAGTTTTTTGCCCATCTCGCGGGCAAACGTCGATTTACCGGACCCACCAGAACCAATCAGGATGATTTTTCGCATCATAGACCTTCTATTTTTTGTCATAGGAATTGATCATATCACGGTTTTCTAGTCGAGGATAGAACGAAAGGAGTGAATGAGATGGTACCAAATTTCATAATCGAAGGGATGACGATCGTTTTTACACTACTCGTAATCAGCTGCGGCGTGATATTCCTGCCGCAGCGGTGGAAGCGATATGGCTTAATTTTACTTGGTTTGGTGGCAATCGGGTGCAGTTCCTTTTGGTACATCCGACCGACGCTCGTCAATCAACAGATTGCTGAGAATGAGAAATTGCTTAAGGTGGAACTAGCACGTCGATTCCCTGATGAAGTCTACAATATAAAAACACAAAAATTTTCGTATGAGTCTTCGGCGAATCCGGCTTCAATCGAAGTCGAATTTGCAAATGAACCTAACGTAACTTATTTTCTAGATATGGAAGGGAACCGGATTAGGTTGTCAAGTTTTATCTTTAAAAACGGAGGATTTCCAGAGGATTTACAGCATGAATTCAAATAAAGACCGGATGCTCAAAACATCTGGTCTGAACTGAGCCCTACAGTTTGGACAGTTTAATAAAAGCACCCTTAACGTTTTAAGCTGCTATGAGATGGCTTCGGTATTGTACCGGAGTCATCTTTTGTAGTTTCCATTGTCTTCGTTCGCTATTGTAATAATCAATGTAAGCATCGACCATGGCACAGACCTCATCGAGGTTAGATGCTAATTTATAATCGACATAATCTTTCAAGTGCCCAAAGAACGATTCCATCGGGGCATTATCCAGGCAGTTTCCTCTACGAGACATGGATTGAAGCATTCCCATCTCACGGATGCGTGTTTGATAAGCAGGATGCGTATAATGGAATCCTTGATCGGAATGTATCATGGCTTCCGGGTGTATATTCCCTTGAAGTCGTTCTGCGAGTTTATTCGTTGTATGAAGGACGAGTTCCATATGGAGGCTTTTAGATACATGATGTGCCATAATTTCACGTGTAGCGATATCCTTCACACAAGAAAGATAAACAGTTTGACCAGATCCAATACGGAGATAAGTGATGTCTGTGACGAATACTTTACCAGGCTCCTGCTGATCGAACCGACGGTTCAAGTGATTTGGTACAGTCTTATGTTCATATGTCGCTTTAGCGATTTTACGGTAGGCGTTCTGCCTACGGATTTTCGTCACGATTCCAAACTTCCTCATGATACGCAAAATACGTTTATGATTCATCGGTCCCCCGATAAGATCAAGCATCTCCATGTAAAGACCACGATAGCCGATTTTTCCCTTATGACGATCATGAACATGTTTCAGAAGGAGGTAGTCCGCATAGTCGCGTTCTTCCCGAAGGGAAACACTATCTGTACGTGCGAGCCAGGCGTAATAACCGCTGCGGCTCACTTCAGCGAGCATACATAGATCCGTCACGAACCGACTCGACGATTGTTTTCGTAAGACAATATTGATTGCCTGATAACGTTCAGATGCCGTTAGTTTCGGTACTTCGCCTCTCTTTCGAGAGCTTCTAGCTTTTTTAGTAATTCATTCTCCGCTGTGAGGTACTTGATTCGTGCTTCAGCTCTCGCAAGTCGTCGTTCGACGGAATCATCTTTTTTCGGTCGACCTCCAAGATTAGATTTTCCACGTCTCTCATTCAAGAGTCCTTCTTCTCCATAAATGCGATATGTCTTCCGCCACCGTTTCAGCGCTTCGTTCGGCGTTTGCTTACCGATCATGTCCAAGTCAAAGCCGCTTTCCTCAAAGATTTGTATCGGTCGCTTACCAGCTAAATTCTCACGTACAGCGTGAATCTTAAATTCTCCTTTGTATTGAATCGTACGATCTGATACAGAGGATACGTGAAGATTCGCTTCAAGTTGTTTGATTTGATCTGGATTGAAGGTGCGTCTGTTCATGAATAGTTCCCCCGTCTAAATTGAATAGGTACAGTATATCGATATCTTTAAACACAAAAAACCCCGAATGGGGTCTTTTATCAAGTGTCCACCATTCAGGGTTCAGTTCAATATTTACAGTCGTCGGTGCTTTTTCAAATAGCTCATCATTTAGTTGAGACACAAGATTTTGACCTAGTGCTCCAAGCAATAATTCTAAAAAAGCGGTAATTATTTTCTTTAATGTATTATCTGGTTTTACTTCAATAAGTTTAATAAATGCAGAAAAGTATTCAGAGCCAAATAAAGAAACTTGATCAGCTAGCTTTTTGTTTAATGCAATTTCTTGCGAATAAAGTTTATCACCTATATCTGAACCTGTTTCTAATTGAAATGAATTACGAAGATCCTCTTCACTAATATCCCAATTTTTTAAAATAGCTTCGATTTTACTATCAAAGTTCTCTAAATAACTTAATGTACTTTGACGACGATGCTCTAAACTTGATGAAATAATTTCTTCAAAATTACCTTTTCCGAAGACGTTAATTCGCTTAGATTTAAAGTTATCTGGAAGCCATTGAGTTGCAAGCTGAGATTGTGTGTCGATAGTGGAGATTTGTTCTCGAAATGCCTCCCTATCTTCGCTCTTGGATCCCTTAAAGATATCTAAAGCAAATCGTCCGCCAGAAGGCAATCCATAACCTATCTCTGCTCCAGCACCAAAAAACAGACCTATCTTTTTTTCGCTCATTAAAAAAACACCTTTCGTATAGTATGATTTATGTAAATGATTATCGGTTACATATTTAACCAAAATACTATATGAATTCATTTTATAATACAAATAAATGGTTATTTCATTATTTAAATGTTTTGTTAAACGTTTTTATATACGTTTATTTAAACGTGTTGTATAATGTATGTAATCACATCGAATAAATGGTCTATTTTAATTTTAACCATATAAACCCACGCGCTTTTACTTTCTATTCCTTTAAGCGGGCCAGCTGACTAACTTTCTTTTTTTACGACGTGGTATTCCATTCATTTTATGAGCGTTTCACATGTTATGATGTCCATTTGTAAGAAAAAGTGAGAAGTCTTGAAAGGCAAAGAGTGGGTGCAAGGAGGAAGTTCATATGATGTCCGAATCTAGAGAACGATCTGTTGTTACGCTTACAGCGGACCAAATCATCTCAACGACTGCTGTTGCGCGTTCTTTTAAGAAGACACGAGAAAAAGCGCAAGAGGTACCCCTTTTCGTCACGAATGCACAAGGAGAAATTGATACAGTCGTCGTCGGTTTTCATCAGTTCGAAGAGATGAGCGAAATGATTGTAAGACAAGCTGCCTTGATCGAAGAACTCGAAATCTTGTCTCGACTACGTGATGCAGAAACGTCACCAGAGACATTCATCGATGCGGATGATGTATTTGCTTCCCTTGGCATTGAAGAATAAATCAATGTTGAAGGTGCGTGAGGCTCATGTATAATGTCAATTTTCACCCGAAAGCGGTCAAAGAACTAAAGAAACTCGATTCACGAATCATCAGAATCATTCAGCGAGACGTAAAGGAAAAACTTGCAGTAGATCCGAAAATGAGTGGGGAACCATTACGCGCACCATTATCCGGCTGTTATAAGCTCAAATACAAGGCATTTAACTTGCGTCTTGTCTATACAATAAAAGATGAGAAGGTCACCATTATAAAAATCTCAGACGGACGCGAAGTCGAACAAGAGGTTGAAGGTGTCGTCAATATCTTAGCAATTGGAGAGCGGACACGGGAGCGTGTCTATCTGGATGCTGTAAAAAGAAAAGATAAATGATGAATAGCTTTGTGGCATGAATGAAGGAGGTAGGTATTTTAGCTACCTTCTTTTTTTATGTGCTGTATTTGTCCATCAGTGACGATTATTAATACTGGCGTTTTCAATGTGATTTTTCGACATCGCATCAATTCCATCGTTTATGAGAACGGAAAAAGGCAGCGACGAGTATCTCGTCACTGCTTCAGTATATTTCAGTCATTCGATTAAATGAGGAGATTTATTCTCCCACCATGCCGTCATGGTCGTTGTCCCGCATATATTGGTATAGCCAGTGCTTCTCCGTGATTGGCATCGTGTAGCCGGCTTCCTTTGCCTCCTGGATCGTCACCTGACCATTGCCGTCGGTATCGACGCGCGAGACGTCCTCGGTCGCTGTTGTACTGGCAGAGGACTTCGCTGACGGTTCTTTTTTCGTCTCCTTCTTCTTCGTCAGACCGAGTGCCGCATTCGTCTCGTCCGGATTGTCGTTCTTGAACCGGTCGACGACAGTGTTTCCACGGACCGTATAGGTATACTGATACGCGGATGGAATCATCGTAGACGTATACGGATAGGTAATTTGCGCCTCGAAGTTTGTCGCGCCACCTGCCTTGCGGATAACGTCCTCCATGTACGCCTGATCACCATGACGGTTCAAGGTGCTATCCTGTGGTGTGATGTCGTAAGCATTCGAGACGCCACCGAGCGAAACAGCGATGATGTGTCAGTCAATCGATACCGTGTTGAGCGTATTGGAGAAGGGGCGAATTTTACAGTTAATTCTATAGATGGAGACTTGAAAGTAAACACAATTCTTGGTCTGGATGATGTGAACTCGAATACATTTTTTAGTGAGGATGGCGATGTATTAGAAACTCAAGCAGATGTAAAATGAAAGATCATTTAATAATCTTTTGATTACGAATTAACGTATACTCAGATTAAATAGCATCTAACAAACAATAGAGAACTAAATAAATGAGAACCCTATTTTTTTGATTTTATTCTGAAAAGAGAAGTTAATACAGACATTATAAGAATTGAAAGGAGTGTTTAAAAGACTTTTAAAAGTCTTTTAAACGGTGTATACTAAAGAAAATAAGAGGAGGGTATGATAATGGGGATGCGAATACTTGATATTCCAACCACTTCTATATCTGACGTGAAACGATCTCCTATGGAAGCATTTCAAAGAGCAGATCGTGAAGCAGCCGGCGTATATGTTTTTAACCGTGAAAAAGTTGCAGGCGTCATGTTGACGCAACAACAGTACGAATCACTTAATAAAGAAATCGAAGAGTTGTACAGCCGATTAGATGATTTGACTGTTGAGATGCGACTATCTAACAAAAATGTCCGCACCTATACCGATTCAGAAGTCCGTGGAGAACAAGGAACTCATCCAACGACTATTGATGAAATGGATGGGTGGGAGTGATCATTGTATCAGCTTGAGTGGACGCAGTATTCGAAAGAAGATTACGATAACCTCGATGGTAGTCAAAGGGTATTCGTAGATAAAGCATTGAACCGCATCGTTTCTTTAGGAATGGCAGCAGGACAGCCACTCAGTGGGAACTTGGCACATTGCAATAAATTAAAAAACAGAAAGATGGGGTTACGCGTTGTTTTTAGAGAAGTAGAGGGTAAACTCCAGATCATTCAAATTGTAGCAATTGGTAAACGAGATAAAGATGAGATTTATAAAACAGCAGAACAACGTTTAGATTGATAATTAGGAAAAGGATCAACGTACAGACACTTTAAAAGTATCTATACGTTGATCCTTTTTGTCTTTTTTCGTAGGAAAGGACGTTTAAAAACACATTGATAAAAAGATGAGTTAATGAACTTTAACTTGTGTAGTAAATCAACTGAATACACATTTGTGAAAGACTAACTATTTTTGTATGCATAATGGTTGTTTAACGTACAATAAGTTACAATGTAGAATTTATGAATTTTAGTCTCAAAAAAACCATTTTTAACTAGAATTCTAGTTAAAAATGGTTTTGAGTCTTATATTTTTAAAGCTAGTTGTTCTGACATGAGTTCTGCTTGTTCAAGGACAGTATCAATTGCCTGTTTACTGATTTCTGGTGGATAACCATATTTTTTTAGTAATCGTTTAACGATGATACGCATTCTTGCACGAGCTGAGTCTCGCAAATTCCAATCGATACTCATATTATCTTTAATAGATTTTGTGAGCTCATGTGCAATGATTTTTAATGTATCATCGCCTAAAACTTGTTCTGCAGTCTCGTGAGTTGCTAGTGCATCATAAAAAGCAATTTCTTCTTTGCTGAGCCCGTTCTGCTCACCACGTTTAAATGCTTCATCCATTTCTTTAGCTAATTCAATCAATTCTTCAATAACTTTTGAAGTTTCAATGGTTCGCTTATTGTATTTATTTAATGCGTTAGATAGCATGTCCGAAAATTTCCGCGCTTTGGTTAAGTTGTTCCGTTGAACATTTTTAACTTTACCATTTAATAAACGATTTAATAATTCGACAGCTAGGTTCTTCTCTGGCAAAGCACGAACATCTTCTAGAAATTGATCCGATAGAATCGAGATATCGGGATTTTCTAAGCCTAGTTCTTTATAGATATCGATGACATCTTCGGAAATAACCGATTGTGAAATCAATTGATTAATCTGTGCATCCATTTGTGTGGCTGTTTTTTTCTTACTACCATCGCCGATCGTTTTTACAATACTTGCCTTCACCGCTTTAAAAAAACCAATTTCATCATTCAGTTCCTCAGCTTCGGGTGTTGTTGCACATAAAGCATATGCTTTGGATAACTCTGTTACTGTGTCTAAGAATCTTTTCTTTTCTTCTTCTCCGAGACCAATTACATAATCCATTGTCGTTACGATTGCTCTAATTCGTTGTGACGACTTTTCAGACAGAAAATTCGAATAGTTATGATGATGCAGCATCTCTAAAATGAGTTGATGTTTCTCTAACATCACATCAACTGCAAGAGAAGTATCGACACCAGCTGTTTCACGGTCGCTATCAGTGTATTGCTTTAATGCTTCCTTTAAGTTATCGGCTACACCAATATAATCAACTACTAAACCACCTGGTTTGTCATTAAACACGCGGTTTACTCGAGCGATAGCTTGCATTAAATTATGTCCTTTCATTGGCTTATCGATGTACATAGTATTCATAGCAGGAACGTCAAAGCCTGTTAACCACATATCACGTACAATGACGATTTTTAGAGGATCCCTATTATCTTTCATACGGCGTGCTAAAAATTCGCGACGTTTTTTAGTGCCGATAAAAGGTTGCCACTCTACAGGATCACTCGAAGAACCGGTCATGACAATTTTGATAACACCTTTATCATCATCGTCTGAATGCCATTCTGGTCGAATTTTAATAATTTCTTTGTAAAGATCAATTGCGATTCGACGCGACATAACAACAACCATAGACTTACCAAACATCGCTTTTTCACGCTCTTCATAATGATGGACTACATCCTGTGCCATTTTTTCGACGCGAGAACCAGCACCAGCAATTGCTTCCAAACGAGACCATTTCGATTTCAACTTTTCTTTGATTGATGATTCTTGATCCTCTGTAATATCTTCATAATCATCATCAATAGCTAATCCCTCTGGTAACTCCAAAGGAATGACCCGTGACTCATAGAATATCTTAACTGTTGCACCGTCTTCGACTGCTTGAGACATATCATAAACATCGATATAGTCACCGAATACGGCTGGTGTATTTCGATCCGTCGACTCGACAGGTGTTCCAGTAAAACCAATGAATGATGCGTTCGGTAAAGCATCACGAACATACTTCGCATAGCCATACTTTAATTCACCTTCACGATCTTTTTGTTGTGAGAGTGCAGCGCTAAAACCATATTGAGAGCGATGTGCTTCATCTGCTATGACAATGACATTCTTACGATCTGTCAGACATGGCATCTCACCTGTTTCTTCATCAGGAGCAAACTTTTGCAGCGTCGTGAAGATAATACCACCAGATTCAACATTTAATAACTCACGTAAAGAATCACTCGATTGAGCTTGACTAGGAGATTGTCGAAGTATTTCTTTTGACAAAGAAAATGTTTTATACAATTGATCATCTAAATCATTTCTGTCCGTCAAAACTACGATTGTAGGATTATTCATTGCTTTAATTATTTTTCCAGCATAGAAGACCATCGATAAACTCTTACCAGAGCCTTGAGTATGCCAAACAACACCGATTTTTCGATCTCCAGTATCGTCAGTCGCTATCTGTGCTTTTTCAACAGCTTTATTCACCGCATGATATTGATGATAGGCTGCAAGAATTTTGAAGGTATTCTCGCCATCTGATTGAAAAAGGATGAAATTTTGAATTATATCTAGTAGTCGATGAGGGGCTAACATTCCATTCAACATCACTTCAAGTTGTGGCTCTGCAGGACTTGCTAACGAAGATCCATCGACAGTACGCCATTTCATAAAACGCTCTTCATTTGCGGTGAGAGAGCCCACACGTGCGTTAATACCGTCACTTATGATTAGGAAAGCGTTGTAACGGAAAAGAGTAGGGATGGCTTGTTTGTAAGTTTGTATTTGATTATAGGCATCTGATATATCTACATCTTCGTTAGTTGCATTTTTCAATTCGATAATAACTATAGGGAGACCATTCACAAATACAATTACATCAGGACGTTTATTCGCCTGTCCTTCAACCACGGTAAACTGATTGACCGCCAAAAAATCATTATTTTGTGGCTGTTTAAAATCGAACACTTGAACAGAAACCGTCGGATTATAACCATCCTCACCTTGTACTTGAATCTCGATACCGTTTGTTATGAGGTGATGAAATTGTTCATTATTCAAAATTAAATTCGGAGAAGCATTCGCTAAAATTTTTTGAACAGCTGCATCAATCACTTTTAAATCAAATGTTGGATTAATTTTTTCTAGAGATCTACGTAAACGATCGATTAACACAACATCTTGAAAGCTATTACGTTCAGGAAAATTTCCATCAGGTGCGAGGTCAGGACCTTCTACGATGTCATATACCAATTCGTCTAACCATTCAAGAGTTGCTTCTTCTAGTTCCGATTCATTATAGTTGAACATTTTTACTCCTCCACTACATCAATAGTTTTTACTTCTCCAGTCATTAATTTAGGTAAAATGATGTTTCGGATTTTCTGTAAATGAGCATTTTCTTTATTTAATAGTTTGATAGTTTCAGTCATTCCTACAATTTTTTTGCTATAGCTTTTGATTATATTGTCATCTAAAGCTATCGAAAATTTTAAAGCAACTGTTGGAGTCACTCTTTGCCTACTGTTTGTAGAACCAGTTGCATGTGTAGTTAAGTAACTATTAAAAACTTCCGACTTACATATGTTGTAAATAAAGCTATTCATTTCTTTAGACTCACTTTTTAAGACTACGAACTCGCTAGATGCTACACTAAAAAATTCTTTATTAATAGTAGTCAACCAGACTCTTGGTGTGCTTGGATTCATTTTTGAGAAAATGACACAATTTTCTTCAATTAACCATTTGTTACTTTTTATAGTAGAAACATCATCAAAAATAGGTTGTTGATTTTTATCATATGCTGGTAGACTAAAATGCATTACCTGAGTCAGATTTGTTTTGCGAGGATTAAAAGTTTTTTTCAAAAGAGTAGTTATATTTGATAACTTTACGATTGACCATTTAGCAGGTATTAATCCCAACTCACTTTCCACCATTTCTCCACCACTTGACTTATACGGTTTTCCTTCTTCATTCGGAAATTCAAAGTTAATAAACCAATGCTTGAAAATGTTTTTTGTGATTTCTTGAATATTATTAATAATTTGTTTGTTCAGTTCTATTTTTTCATCAAAACCATAAAGTAATTTTACTATAGTGTCTTGAATACTTTTTTCAACATATGGAACTTTTAATTTTTTTAAATCACTACCTCTAATACCTGCTGCAGCAACTTGTTCAACGATATTACTCATATTTGATTTTCCATGTTGTGACTGGAAATAGTAATAATAAAATAAAGGATTACACTTTTCTTGATCTAATCGAACTCTTATAAGATGTGACTCATATGTAGTTTCACAGCTTTCTCCTAAAAAAATCGAACATTTTCCTGCACCTGCCAACGTAAGTGACTGACGAGCAAATAGTAAATCGTATTTTTTTAGGTATGAGTGTGTTTTTTCTCTTTCATTCATAGGAACAAAGTCCATATCTATATCAAAAATAATATCGTGTTTAAACAATTCTCCCATATTCACCATAGGGTATCCTATACCCCTAATTTTTTTTGGTTTAGACAACCCGTTTTTTAGGGGGATTTTAAATAAGGTCTCAAAGTCAACTAAATCAAACTCCATAACCAATAGCTCCTAACGATTTACGAATCTGTTCTTCTAACTCTTTTGATTTAATAAACTGTTCTGCTAATTCACTTGTTAATCGTTCCATTGTTTCTTCAAAAATTTCATTACCATCATCTTCATGCGTTGCTATTCCTACATAGCGTCCGGGGGTTAATACGTAATAGTGCTCACGTACTTCTTCAAGAGTTGCTTCTTTACAGAATCCTAACTCGTCGATATATTCATGATCATTTGTTCCACGCCATGAATGAAATGTTTTAGCGATTTTATTAATATCTTCTTTACTAAATTCTTTATGTGTACGATCTGCCATAAACCCAAGATGACGCGCATCAACAAAAAGAATTTTATTATTTCGTTCGCGTTTACCTGTTTTTATTTTGTTTTTAGATATGAACCAAATACATACAGGGATTTGTGTCGAATAAAATAACTGACCTGGTAGTGTAACAATGCATTCCACTAAATCATTTTCAACTAGATTTTTACGGATTTCACCTTCGCCACCAGCGTTGGATGACATAGATCCATTTGCCAAAACGAATCCTGCTGTACCTGCAGGTGCTAGTTTAGAAATCATATGTTGTACCCATGCAAAGTTGGCATTATTTTGTGGTGGAAGTCCATACTGCCAGCGTACATCGTCTTGTAATTTATCACCGCCCCAATCTTTGATATTAAATGGAGGGTTAGCAAGGATAAAATCAGCTTTTAGTCCTTTATGTAAATCATTTAAAAATGTATCTGCTTGATATTGTCCAAGATTACCGTCGATTCCTCGAATCGCCAAGTTCATTTTACAAAGCTTCCATGTCGTAGGGTTGGATTCTTGACCGTAAACTGATAGATTATCAATCCGTCCTTGATGCTCTTTAACAAACTTCGATGATTGAACGAACATTCCTCCAGATCCACAGGCTGGATCATAAACGCGTCCTTGGTAAGGTTCTAACATCTCAACTAATAAAGAAACGATAGAAGACGGTGTATAAAACTCCCCACCATTTTTTCCTTCCGCGCTGGCAAAGTTACTTAAAAAGTACTCATAAACGCGTCCGATAACATCCTTTTCGCGACTATCTTCATCACCAACTTTGAAAGAAAACAAGTCAATTGTTTCGCCGAGACGTGTTTTATCTAATTCTGGTCGAGCGTACGTTTTTGGTAGGACTCCAACTAATGTTGAATTCTCTTTTTCAATTGCAATCATTGCAGTATCAATAAGCTGACCAATCTCTGGTTTTTTAGCGTTATCTTTAATGAAAGACCAGCGTGCTTCTTGCGGGACAAAGAAAATATTTTCCGCCACGTATTCATCACGATCTTCTTCCTCTGCCCATTCATCTTCTTTTAGTTCTAAGTATTTTTCTTCGAATGCATCAGAGACATATTTTAAAAATAACAATCCGAGGACGACATTCTTGTACTCACCTGAATCCATCGAGCCGCGTAATTTATCTGCCATTTCCCATAGTTTTTCTTCGAATCCTAAGTTTGCTGTTGCCATTTCTGTTCCTCCTAAAAAATTTATTTATAAATATCCCGACGATGTCCGATCTCAAGAATCAAGATTACGACTTTCTCATCCTGGATGTCAGCAATCAGACGATAATCACCGATGCGATAACGCCATTCACCCGAGCGATTCGAGACGAGTCCCTTACCATGACGACGCGGATCATCCGTCCCGACCAGATTCTTCTTGATCCAGGACATGATAATCCGCGCTTGTTGGGGATCCATCTTCTTGAGAGACTTTTGAGCTCCGCGCTCAAACTCCACCGTATATGCTGTCATTCTAAATCAAGTTCCTTCATCATATCGTCGAAAGAGATCGCTTCTGATTTTTTACGGTGTGCTGCCATCGAATCATGATAGAGTTGTAAATCGATTTCGTCTTCGATGCGGTCGAGGACGGCGTCGCGAACGAGTGTAGAAATCGTGATGTTCTTTGCCTTCGCATATTCCTTGATGAGTCGTGTATCTTGATCATCTAGACGTACGGAAATGGTACTCATGATTATCAGCTCCTTTGTAATACATTGTAATACATATTGAGCTTTTAGTACATAGAATCGAGGATAATTCAGAATGAATATTCTCTGCGAGATAGAGCTGGGCTGCTGAAAATCACGGATGAGTATGATTAGATGTCAAAATTGAATTAGATCATGTTCAAATTGGAATGAACATAGTCATTCGTCCTTATTTTGACCATGTTTAAGTAATCAATGACCATAATTTTTTCTTCACTCCGTTAGAGTGACACTTAATATTTGCTTGAACGGAACGATTTCGATATCGAGATTTCGTTTGACGAGGTGGACTTCCTCCTGCACATAGTCGAGCTTCTCAACGAAGGCATCGAAACGATGCGTCAACGGACCATTCATTGCTGTCACCGTGACAATGTCTCCGCTGAAGATGGCATCGTTCAAGGCGTTCTCGATCGTCCCATCAATCGGACCCTCCGTATCCTCGAACTTGAGATGATGTACCTCTTGGTAATAACGTTTCAGCAATCCTTTGTGTTCGGGCATGAGGAACGGGATCCACTTCTTATTGCCTCGGTCTTCATAACTCATTAAAACCACTCCTTTTCATAACAAGAACATTTGTTCTTATTATGTTCCTTGTTTCTTTCGTTTTCAATCCGCTTTTTCGACGTCTCATCAATGCCTCCGTTTCTGGGAACGAAAAAAGGCAGCGACAAGTATCTCGTCACTGCCCTAATATGTTTCGCCCATTCGATTGGATGGAGGATTCATTCTCCGACCATGCCGTCATGATCATTGTCCCGCATATATTGGTACAACCAGTGCTTCTCCGTGATTGGCATCGCAAAGCCTGCTTCCTTCGCTTCCTGAATCGTCACTTGACCATTGCCGTCAGTGTCGACGCGCGAGACGTCCTCGGTCGCTGTGGTATCAGGAGCTGATTTCGATGTCGGTTCTTTTTTCGTATCCTTCTTCGTCAGACCAAGTGCGGCATTCGTCTCGTCCGGGTTACTGTTCTTGAACCGGTCGACGACGGTATTCCCTCGGACCGTGTAGGTATACTGATACGCGGATGGTATCATCGTAGACGTATCCGGATAGGTGATCTGCGCTTCGAAGTTTGTCGCGCCACCCGCCTTGCGGATGACGTCCTCCATGTACGCCTGATCACCATGACGGTTCAAGGTACTGTCCTGTGGTGTGATGTTGTAGGCGTTCGAGACGCCCCCGAGCGAATCGGCGATAATATGTCCTTCATCGAGATCCGCGCGTTCGACACCAGGTACCTTCGCTTCATCGGAGTAGTAGCGTCCGTCACGCGTGACGCTTTCTGTCGCATCATTTTGGAGGACGATCTTCTTCGCGATGACGCGGACTAGCTGTCCGTGCTCATTCGTGAACGCCCAGTACTTCCGGTCACCGAATCCAATGTCGACAACAACGTTCGCCTGACGACTACCGGACAGGTCTCCACCATCGACTAAAATCTTCTTATGTCCTGTGAAAGAATCTTTTGCAGTTGGCGTTTTTGATTCCGTTGATGCCTTCGTATCCTTTGATTGCTTGACTGTACGAGTATCCGCCTTTTTTTCAGAATGTTGATCGGCGTCCTTCGTCGCATCGGTCTTTTGTGTAGTCGTGTCGTCCTGTTGCGCTACTTGCTCTGTTTGATCGGGTGGAGGTGAGGTTGTCTCCGTATCTGTACATCCTGCCATCAATAGGACGGCAAGAGGAATCGCTATGTAAGAAATCTTCATGAGTATACTCCTTTACTGTTCAGTCTGTCATTGCGTCCTTCATTATAACGCTACTTACCAGTTCTTGCTGTCTTATTCGGTATTCGTAAGGCGATAAATGATCCTTTCAAAGGCATGGAACAGAGCGGTACCGCTCTGTCTGATGGAAAGGGACCGCAAGCCGTCCTGTTTCCGTACTCTAGCTCGCTTCTCGCCGGCGCAAGGGCCATCAAAAAAAGCCGCTGCCGTTCCTCGTCTTCCTCCGCGTTTTGGCTCAAAGCACGCTTTTCGCTCGCGGGCTCCGGAAGCCTTCGTCTCGGTGCGCTGTCCGCTTTTTTGATCTTTCCCTGCGGTCACCCTTGCGCCGCCTCGCGACGCTCGCTGCGTTCCCGTCAACAGGACGGCACCGTGTCGGACTGCATCCCACTCGCGAAAGGAGCTTTTCCATGAAACTGACTACACTCGTTGAAATCACCCGTATCCGCCAAGAGGTCCGAGAGCCGGACGTCGCGCTCGAGACGACGCACATCACGTCACCTGAGGACGCGTTCTGTGTCGCCAAACGTTTCATCCAGGACGATGACCGTGAGGTGTTCCTCGTCATCCTGCTCAATACGAAGAACCGCGTCATTGCCGTCCATCGGGCACACGTCGGTAGCATCAACTCGAGTGTCGTCCATCCTCGAGAAATCTTTAAGTCCGCTATTCTTAACAATGCGACATCGCTCATCGTCAGTCATCAGCATCCGAGCGGTGACCCGCATCCATCACGGGAAGACATCGAGGTGACGGAACGGCTCGTCGAAGTCGGACGTATCGTCGGCATCCAGCTGCTTGACCACATTATCGTCGGTGCCGGAGAAGAATACGTCAGTTTGAAAGCACAAGGTGTTTTGTAAAGAGACAATAGAGCGTAGACGGACGGGACAATTCCGTTCTGTCTGCGCGCCAGAGCATGGACGAAAAACGACGTCGTTTTTCTTTTGAGAGAGCGCAAGCGAGTAAGGAATGGATTCGTCCCGAATCCAAGGGCAATGAGAGACCCGCAGTGGACGGATCCACTGCGGGTGAGAAAGTACATCTATTCTTTTCTATATAGATAGAAGGGTGTTATGGAGGATGCAGTAGTGAGACAGTAGTAGAGTGTACGAAGGTTCGAGGAGAGATAGCTGATTGAAGTGAATCGATCCCCCTGTAGATAGGTAGTGATGCTCTTTCTACTGGACGTACAACACAAGGAGGATTTTTGGGCTCGTGCGTGAGGCTGTAGGCTGCACGCAGCAACATCCTCATCGCACCGCTGCCCTCCTGCCGGATCGATAACGAGAGCTGCACATCGCCTGCGCGAGGCATCTCTACGTTCCTGTTCCTTGCGACGGAAGGCACGGAGCGAAATAGAATAAAACATTTATTTAAAATGAATCTTTTAGTTCAAAAAAAGATGAAGCTCTAGATAGAGTTTTTGAGCATTTTCGATGGTTTGGTTTGAAGATGAAGCCGTCAAGACTTCAAGAGAGAACTCTTTGCGCATCTCTTCAAGAACGCTTTCGACTTGCTGTCGCTTCAAAGGTGAGTCTGTTGCATGTAAAAGGCGTGAATACATCTCGAGAAACGCTTCTAAAGCAACTTGTCTACAACGGTCTTGAAAATCAGACGAGTGCATAAAATGTTCTCCTTTTCATCATTTTCGCTATAGGTGGTAAAGAAGTAGTAAGTAGAATGAGGTGATTTTTTTGATGACGTTCCGATCGGCTGTTGGTATGGCTAACAACATATAACATCACCACACATGTGATTAGGTCTGTTTCTCATAGCGATATGTATTAGATGAATCAGTCGATGGTAAGAAGCAAAACTGATCAGGTAGAAGTGGTTTCGACACTTGGAGTGGAAGAGTGAAGAAGCTCGACAAGTTGATCCCGATTATCGAGTAAGTCCTCCAGAGAATGTTTCGCAAGTTCTTGATGAAAAGCGCGCATTGCCCGTCCGAGAACCCCTTTGAGACGACAGACAGGGGCGATGATGCATTGCCCGTTCGGACTGAAGCATTCGACGATGTCGAGCGGTTCCATCTGACGGACGACGGTTCCGATGTTAATCTCTTTTGGAGCACGCGTCAGTTGGAGTCCTCCGTTTCGCCCTCTGACAGATTCGACATAGCCAAGCTTCGTCAATTGCTAGGTAACCTTCATCAAATGATTCGAGGAGATTGCATAGTGTTCTGCGATCTGTGGCATCGGGACGATGTCATTAGGATGAGCACCGAGGTATATCAAGGTACGGAGTCCGTAGTCTGTGTATTGTGTGATGCGCATGGTTATCACTCCGTTCGAACAAGGAATGCTTATTTATTCTACTTTCGTTTATCAATTGCAATCAGTAAAATAGTCAGCATTCTTAGTCATAAATGTAATTCAGGAGTTCCGTAGAATCTCTCACTTTGGTAACGCTGTATCTTGATAATAAGTGGAAGCACTACTGAATTCAATACTCGTAGAAAATAAAGATAGGATGAATGATTCAAGTGAAGTCATAAAGTGATGAGTAGTCGCATAGAAACGAGAAAACTGTAGGGGAGGGCAATCGGTCGGAAATCGAAAAAATTCTTCATAAAAGAGATGGTCCGGTAAGGAGATATTCCACTCGTGAGAAGAGAGGTTAATACATAAAATAAGGCACTGTCTGATATTCGGAGGGACGCAGGTCTGAAAATCCAATTGCTCTTGATCGAGAAGTGAATATGATCGTCGATACTCGACCAGTGAAACCGCTCTTTTCTTTTGAATGATCCGGATTGATAGGAGACCTACGTTTTGTAAAATGTCATGATGTTGGAAGTGTTGAGATAACCTTGGCATGAGAGTCAAACTTTGTGGTTCGGATAAATTCGACATAACGGATTCGCTCCTTTCTATTATAGTCTTATCACTCTTTAAGAAGAGTATAAATGTATTATTAATACCTTGAATTCGAGGGATATAAACTTCTTATTTCCTAATAATTTATTAGTACTTTTGATACCAGTTTTTAGAGGGAGAAAATAATAAAAAAACTAAAAACATTGATACTTATTTCAAAAAAGGTGTATGTTAAATAGCACTTTATTACTATATTTATATATACATAATGAGGAAATACGAATTGTGCATCTAAAAAAAGACGTCAAGAGGGTGAAGGTAATGGATTCAGATACAGTCAATCTTTCTTCTGGTATAGTGTTGGATTCTTTAAAAAATCATGTAGCGATGATTCGATTTGATTTACAAAGAAAAGTAGTCGATGTGAATGATCTTTTTGCGAAAGCGTTGAAATATCGGAAGGAAGAGATGATTGGCATGGATCATCACCTGTTTTGTCCTCCCTCCTTTGTCAATAGTAATGAATATAAGGCGTTTTGGGAGAAGCTGTTTTTCGGATTAAGTACTTCTGAAAAAATCGAACGAATTGATTCTCTTGGAAATTCCGTCTGGTTAGAAGCGACATACATGCCATTGATTGAAGACGGTCAGGTCGTCGGGGTCGTCAAAATCGCAACGGATATCTCGGAGCGACAACAACTAGTCGAAACGTATGCGAAAACTTTCGACACAATCGCAGAGACACTTAACGAAAGAGCGCTCTATGGGATTAAAGAGAGTGGATTATTGAAGAAGACGATTGAACATATGGCGAACGAGACGTTAGAGAACTATAAGATCGTTCAAAACCTACAAAAACAGGCGGACGAGATTACACAGATTACTGCGACCATTAAAGGGATCGCTTCCCAAACCAATTTATTGTCCTTAAATGCATCCATTGAGGCGGCGCGAGCCGGTGATCATGGTAAAGGGTTCAACGTCGTCGCAACAGAAGTCCGAAATCTATCGAAACTTGTCGAACGTGCTGTGGTGGATGTTCGGACAACGACTGAAAAGATGAACGGAGAACTGCAAAAAGTATTAAAGGTAATGGACCAATCAGCAAAAGATACGACGGACAGTCTTCAAGTGATGGAGAAAACCGTCGACAGATTCAATAGTATGGGAGAAACCGCTGGAGAGTTAAACGTGACCGCTAAAGCCTTTACGTCGATTGTTTGAGTGGTGCGATGACTCACTCGATGCTTTATCATACGATTCAAGTCCTTGATAGCAAGAGGATTTGAGTCGTATTTTTATGTATAGTCATTTCTATGCCGCGTTCAGCTTGGTAATAGTTCTCTCTATTTCAAATAAGGGCACACTTACGTAAAGTAGCATGAGTCGTCAGTTCCTGATGTTTCGACGTATGATCTAGTCAAGAAATCAAATGAGAGGTGGAGCACATGAATATAGTAGAGATGTTTGAGGTCATGGAGCAAGCGAAGGGGAAACAGATACCAGATAAGGTAACATTGATCGATGCCCAGCTTCGATTCGTGCGAGAAGTAGAAGGATCGATTGAGCATGTGACATGGTTCATCGACGTGAATCGACTGACTGACTTCATGCAGACGTACTTTACTAAGCAGACCCTTTGAGGTCTGTTTTTTTATATGGATTTATATACAGACTAACCTATCAATAAAAATAGATCGGTGGGAAATATAACCAACTTTCTCCTGGTATTCACTGTATACTGAAGATAACTTACAAATCAAGAATGGAGCGATGAAAGGTGAAACGAAAATGGATAGGTACGAGCTTAGCGCTCGCAAGTGTTGGATTACTCGTCGGACCACTACAAGGCGCAGAGGCAGCGACACCGAAAATCAAGGTCCACTATATCGATGTCGGTCAAGGTGACGCTATCTACATCAAGATGCCAAGTGGCGAGGATATCGTCATCGATGGTGGCAACAAGGGGAAGGGCGATGCACTCGTCACCTATCTGAAGAAACAGAAGGTCGGTGATATTGAGGTATTGATCTCGACGCATCCAGATGCTGATCACATCGGAGGGCTTGATGAAGTCCTCGACTCGTTCAAAGTCAAGAGCGTCTACGCACCGAAGGTCAAGCACACGACACAAGCCTACAAAGACTTCTTGTTGGCGGTCAAACGCGAGAAGCTGACGATCAAGACGGCGAAGGCAGGCGTTTCGTTTCCGGTCAAAGGCGTGAAGGCACAGTTTGTCGGACCGGTCAAAGACTATGCGAAGAGTGATCTGAACAATTGGAGTGCGGTCTTACACGTCGCCTACAAGAAGAATACGTTCCTGTTCACGGGAGACGCGGAATTGAAATCGGAACAGGACATGATTGCGAAGAAGAAGACACTGCGTGCGGACGTCCTCAAGGTCGGTCATCATGGGGCGAAGACATCGACGAGCGCGACGTTCCTCAAGTACGTCAAGCCGAAGTATGCCGTCATCAGTGTCGGAAAGAACGCGTATGGACACCCAACGAAGGAAGTCGTGACGAACCTGAAGCGTGCAAAGGCGACGATGCTGCGGACGGATAAGAGTGGCACGATCGTCTTTGAAGGGAACGGATCGTCCTACACGATCAAGAAGTTGAAATGATGAAGCGAAAGGGAATCATCGATCGGATTGAGGAGAAGTGGGTCGTTGTCGAGTTCGACGATGGGATGTGTGATATCTTGATTTCTCGTTTCCCGATGACCGTCGAGTCAGGCGATGTTATTTGGATGGATGAATACGGTCATATCGAGAAGGACGATCGCGAACGGCAACGACTGTCAGACGAAATCGATGAGTTGATGGAAGAACTATGGGAAGACTAAAAAAGAAATGAGCTGAAGCAGATGAATAAGTTAGGAAAAGCGGTCGTCATTATCGGACTAGGGTTATCACTCGTTGGATGCGGCACACAAGAAACGATAGAAGATCCACCGAAAAAAGCAGCGAATCCGACTGAAAAGGTCAAGGTAGCAGAGCCGAAAAAGGAAGATGTCTATTTCAAAGACGACACGCTAAAGATCGACATGGCGACCGTCAAGATTCTTTCGACAGAAGTACTTGAGCCGAGTAAAGAATACTTCCGCGAAAAGCCCCAACTCGTCTTCACATATGAGACGACGAATGACAGCAAGAAGCCGCTTAATGGAATGAATGTCTGGATTGCATGCTTTGAAGCGACACAAGAAGGAACCGATACAATTAACAAGCTAGAGGTAGGGATGACGCCACAAGAAGAGAAGTATGCCTCTTATTTAGAGCATCAGCTGGATGATATCAAACCGGGTGGTACTGCAAAAGGGATTATGGCTTATGACATTGAGGATCCCAAGGCAGTCGTCACCTTGAAAGCTACTCAAGGATTAGCAGGAAAAGAGTTGGGTGAAAAGAAGATTGAACTGAAATAAATCATATTAGTATTTAGAGGAGCAACTCTATGAATAAGTTTGCAGAACTTGACGAATGGATCAAGAATAAAGGCGAGTCATTACTTCATTCTTCGATTGACTATGATAATTTAAATAGCGGAATATCATTGCTGACACTAAAAGAATTTGAAAGAGCATACTTTCAAGCTAAGCCAAAGCTTCTATTCGCTAAGTCATTATTAGTTGATGAGGAAACTTTTACGGTTGATTTTGTTGATAGTCAATCAATGATTGAGGAAATTAAGGATGAAATCAACAAGAGAATCTGTTTTCATAACGAAAGTCTTCAAGAGATAAACTTTACTAACCCTTATATGTTACATGTTTACTTCATCCATGAAGGAATTATAGTTAGTTATTCAGTTTTTAATGAAGACTATGCAGATATGAATAGTTCTGAAGAGACTTATGAGAAAATACAATCCGAAGTTCTAGAAATTTATGATGAAAAAAAACTTAAAAAAATAAAACTTAAATTAGTTGAAGAAGCTGAAGAAGAGTTAAAAGAAATTACTGACTTCATTTTACTAGATGAAGAATTTCATTCTAGTACCACCGGAGCTTTAAGAATGAAGTACATGAGTAAGCTATTTGTAGCTCATCCTGAATTCAAAGCTAAGATCAGCGCTGCAGGATATCGCAAATCATCTACTTACTCTGATTACGTTTGGAAGTTATACAAAGACTCTAAAAAATAATTAAAATATATCTAATCCTTTTTCTACAATTCAAATCAAATAAAATAAAATCATGTTGTTCAATAAAAAATCGAATAGAAAACTGGAAGTAAGAAGCTATCCTTTATTCGATAGTGACTTTTCACTACTGGTCAATCTAAAAGACCTATATTATGACATAACTTTAAAATCAATAAGAGATTAGGCAATATATGAACAAGATGTATTAGAACACCATACTAAACTCGAACTAATATTCCATCGAGTTTAGTATGGTGTTTTGTTACTTCAGTAATTTTTAAACAGTGATTGAATATACAAATTTTTTATCGACTACGGAAATCCTGTTCCGGTACATTGAAGTGACGCGTCACAATTTGACGGACTTTTTCTAGGTCACGATCTTCCGTCGAAATCATCTCGTCGTACCATGCTTTTTCAAGTACTTGTTCGGTCTCCTTACTAACGACTCCTGTGTTCAGGATATGATGGTACGGTCCCATCGCATCATCGAGGATGCGAAAGTGTTGGCTGATCGGTTCTTCGCCCGGGATGACGAGCGTATAGGCGACAGTCTCATGTTCGTCAAAGTCACGGTCGTTGGCTTTCGCGAACGGTTCGAAGAAGTCTGTCGACCCATGAACGAGCATCATTGGTTCTTCGAACGTTGAAAGGTCTTGTTGCGTGTCCTGCTTAGCGATGCTTGTCAGGTAAGCACCGACGTCCTCCGGTGAATGTTGCATGATTCGTTCTAGCCGTTCAGCTAACGGTAGTCCGTGTTCTGTGATTTGTGCAGTCTGTTCGATGTACTCAATCATTTTAATAGGTGATGCTTCGCGTTCCAAGATTTGCTCCTGCTCAAGTGAAGCGTGAATCTCACGGATGAAGTGCCCGGATGTTTGATGAACTTCGTGCAATATGTCTTCCTTGTCGCGCAAGTCTCTCCCTTGCGTCCAGTTGGCGAGATACGATAAGGAAAACTCGTCCGTCGGAAAACCAAAGTGAGCCGCGACCGTGTAAGCGACCATCTCCGCTTGGAATTCCTTCTCGTGCGGATTCAACTCAATTCCGCGCTCTTCATTCCGTTCTGTGTTATGCAGATTGGCGTGCGCGAGTTCGTGAATCAATATAGTGACGTTCTCGATGTCCGAATTTCGCGGATTGAGTGCAATTGCATTCAGTTCCGGATAAAAGCATCCTTTTGCCGTACCAAGCTCGCTGAGTGGCTGGTCGAGTATTTTCACCTCTTGTGTCTCGGCAATCCCGTTCAATGCGCGGCGAAACAATTCCGCCTCACGTAACGAGCCATTTCGATGATAGGAAGCAAACAGCTCAGAGACTTCAAGTCCCTTTTCCCGTGCATCGGTCTGTGTGTACTCGAAGACATGACCAATCTTGTAGTACATCGCTTTCCGCGTCGGAAGAGAACCTTCCTTCGCACGTTTTTGCTCCGCCTTCGTCGCGTCCTTCCACGCCACCCAATCCGTCTCTCGTTTGATGAACGTAACAGGGGAGGGGACGAAGATTTTGATTCCTTTCTCTCCTTTTTGGACTTGGACACCTTGCTTCTCCCAGTAGGCATAGGAACCGACAGCACGTGCGCCTTGGAACTGTTCTTCGATCAACAGCATGTTCCGCGTCGAGTAGCGATGGAACCGGCTCATGAAGTCGAGGTGTTCCTTGATGCTCTCCTGACTGACGAAGTGGGAGGCGAGCTGCGTCTCCATTTTATCGGTTAACGCTTGGACTTCCTTCTGGTAATCCTCACGTGTTTTCTTCTTGTATGCCATACCACTCACGCTCCTTCCGACGAAACGTACGAATCAGCAGCACCTTCAAAATCGTTCAACTCTTCTAATACCATCAAGTCGTTAACCAGTCGATCCAGTAGTAGATGACGGCGATCACGTGATACCGGGAGTAATACCAAGGGTTCTTCCTGTAAGAGTTGCAGTAGCGCGTGTTCCTCCTGTGAAAGGGGAATGTCATAGCGCGTTTGATGAATCATGACGGCGACATGAGTCTGATGCAGTTCGAGAAGTGTGGCGAGTGTGAAGGCTTCGAGTCGTCTCATTTGTGGATCATCCTTTCTTCGTCTGAATGCTTATATTGCTTTCGTTGGTCGATTCGCTTTCTTACAGCCGTCTCTGCCGTCTCAAGAAACGAGGGACGGTATTCGGTCGTCGGGATGATGTCCTCGATGCTCTCCGTCTGCATCAGGGCTTGTAGCAATTCGATCAATACCTGTGTTTGAAGGTCTGTTTGTTGGACGCTCTTTTGTAACGGAGAAAGACTTTTCGTGATCTGTTCTTCCCAGAACGACGTTAACGCTTGTTCAATTTGTTTCGAGACGGAACGACTGACATAGTTCAAGTCCCATTGCTTTTTGATCATCTCCTGATAGTCGCGGATGATGTGATCGATGGCCGGACCAATCCCGGACAACCGCTCTCTCTCCCGGTATTCCTCTAAAAATTCAGCGGTCACGGCACTCATCTTGATTCGTACTTGCTTCGTTTCCTCCATTTGTATGCTCCTTTCTATAATCACGAACTGTAAAAACGACTGCCAAAGAAACAGGACTCCGTTCGAATGGTATGATGAACAGATAAATTAGTTAAGGCGAGGTACAAATATGTCAAAAATTCATTTTTACAATTCTGTTCTATTGATTGATGCCCCTATTGAAGAGGTATACGATTACCTGACGAAGAATGAACACATTCTGAGTTGGAACAATATGACTAAGGATCACATCTATTCAAACGGAGAACCATTGCAATATTCATACGCGGGTCAGAAACTTCAAGTCATTCAAGAACATCGTGGAAAAAGGTATTGCGCTGATGCTTGGGTCGAGAATATCGAGGCACCGTCCTTTATTGATCTCAGAACTTCGAATGAGGTGGGAACGATGATTGGTCAATACCATTTGCAATCGAAACAGAATCAAACAGAGCTACAAATCGATTTAATAGTGGATACACCGAAATGGGCTTATGCTATTCTTTACAAACTCTCCAGATCAAGATTGAATCGAATGTACAATGAAGAATTCCAGCGTTTGAGTGACTATGCAATTCAAATGAATCGTCGATAAAAAAATTGCTGGTTGTCATCCTTTTATTGTAAGGGTGACTTTTTCTTTTACCGATCGTGATCAATTTCTTGCTGAAGAAGTTCGAACGCTTTTTGATTTTGTATGTGTTCCCATTCATCATTCATGTGTCGTCCGATCCGATAAAGTGTCTCTTGCATGATCCGTTCACGTCGAAACGCTGATCGGATTTTTTGTTTAGGTGAGGGTGTCTTCGACTTCTCAAGCTTCGGGGACGACTTATCTGATTCACGCATCTCGGACAGGATGGCGTTTCCCATTCGTGTATAGAGATCCTGTTCTTTCGTCTTCCGATAAGTCGATGCTTGCGATGCCGATCCGTAACTTCGCTCGTAGAATGCGACCTCTGTAACGAGTCGTTGCTTGAACGCGGCGTGTTCTTTCTCAAAGTGTGTCGCAAGATATGTGTCGGTGAACTGATTGAGTGAAGGACGCAGTTCGTGCATGCTGTTCATGTTGTAATACCGTTGCCGCTTGTCGTCCGGTAGTCGTTTCTGAATCGCTTTATACTGGCGTACGAGTTCCGGATGTAGCACGCGATTTGAAACGGATAGTGTTGCATGATTTCGTTTGTGCGCGAGGACTTCATCACGGATAAAGGCATTCAACTTCTCCTGTTCCCGTGTCCGATCGGCGAGTGTTTGGACGACTTGTGCCTTCATCTTCTCAATCGTTTTTGGTTTACGTTTGCCCCGTTCACGTGGATGAACTGTCTCAACTGTCGCGACATGGACGTGGATGTTATCCGTGTTGTAATGAATCGCAGCGGTCCACGTCGCATGCAGCATCTGTTCCTTTTCGATCATCAGCGCGGTCGCGTTCCGTGTCGCCTGCATCAACCGTTGTTCATCGATGTAACGATTTTCTTTGACGCCGACTTCCTGTAACCAGGCTTCATCGAACGAGATGACGTCTTGCCAGAGGATGCTACCGTTCTCTTGTGCCCGACGGAAGATATCGCGTAACTGCTCTCGTTCCCTCACATTCAATCGGTCTTGCGTCGCCGTAAACAGACCACTTGATTTCAGTTCGTCTTCCATATAGTCGTGGTAGTTCTCAAATTGATGCGATTGTGCTTTCGTCTCCGGACGATCGATGTAGCTGAGGTAGGTCGTGTAACGATGCGAACGTCGGGTTGCTTGCGGCAACTTGAACTTCGACTTGATGATGACGCCTGGAATGTTACTCATCCTGCATCACCTCACGGAAGAGTGTAGTCAAGAGTTCGAGTTCGGTTGCACTTCGCTTCAGATGCAAGGTATTCGCTTCAAGCTGTCGTTCGAGGCGTGCGACCTGTGTCGACTGGATGCCGTCCGTGCACCAGGTCGTCAACAATCCTTTCAACAATTCTTGTCGGGAACACATCTGTTTCTCCGCCTGTTCGTCGAGTTGTTTGACGAATATGGGGTCGATGTCACGAATCAAGAGATCCATTCGTCTTCCTCCTTCCATCAGAAAAGTCAGTCTTAATGATTTAAAAAAATGAAAAGTTTTCCGAACAATTCACTCGTTCCTCCTGTCATTAGAAGTGAGAAAGGTGATCCTACTTAGACGAAGAACGGAGGAAACATATGCAACCCATCATCGAACACGGTTACGCACTTGGAGAAGCCGTGAGCGTCTCCTTGACCGTCGAACTTTTGAAAAATATCTGGTCGAAGATACAGCATCATGAGATGAAAAGAGTCGAAAAAAGTGACGTAACAGAATCAATCTAAGAGTTGATGAAGGTCGATAGAATGACTAAATGTACGTCGATTTTTTTAGAGGAGAAAAACCAAAAATAGTTCAAAACCGTGAAAAAGAGCATAAGGGGAAACTGCTATCACTCAGCGTGCTAGCCTAGGCGGAGCCTAGTGTTTCCCTGATATCATCAAAATCGCCAAAAGGTCACACCGCGTGCCACTAAAAACCGCATTTTGGCACGGTGTTTGCCACCTTACCATTTCAGTTCACGTGCTTTAATACGCAGCTGATTCTGTCTTTTTTCTTCTTGTGTGAGTTGTTTTTTCAATTCCGTTTGTCTCAGCAGTGCGTCTTCTTTGTCCTGCTTCAGATTGAAGATTTCATCCTCACGTTCGACTTGTTCATCGAGTGTGAGGTCGGGTAAGGTGGCTTGTTTCATCTCGATGTCCTGTTCGATTTGTTGGATGAGGGAAGCGTGTTCTGTCTGTTCACGCTTCATGTTCTTGACCCGTTTTTGACTTTGTACGTGCTCGTCAGCGAGAAAAAGTTGTGCATAATCGTCTGCTTGTTGAATAGAAAGTGATGTCTTTAGAACACGTCGCTGATCCATATAGAGTGATTCGACGAGCGCGTCTTCTCGTTTCGTAGCACTTAGCTTCTCGAGTGACTGTTCAGGCTTCATGACATACAAACGGAGGGCTAGCTGATCAAAGTCACGCGGTACATCTTCGATTTCGAAGACGTAGTGCTCGTCCTGCTGATAGACGACGCGGACACGTTGCTCATCTGTTGGTCGTTCCTTATAGGCGATTCGTGCCACAAGCTTTGACGCGTAGTCTTGAGGTTGATCGAACTGGAGACGGACGCGCATTTGTTTCCGCTGCACATCATGGGACCAATCGAGAAGCGTAACGGTCTGTCCATTCGTCAACCGTTGTTCTTCGCCGATGAGTGTCGCATTGATCGGTTGTTCCTCAGCAAAGAAGAGGGAGGAGAAACCGAAAAACAGAAAGCCGATCAAGAAGAACAGACCTGTTCCGAGATACAAGCGCGACCAGTCACGGGTCAGCGTCTTTCGCTTTCCTGGATGCATTTAGACACCTCCTGACGTTTGAAGACTCTTCATCTGATCGACGATGTAATGTCCGTCTTGGTTCGTAAACGTCAGTTCGACCAGCTCATCGGATGTCTCTTCATAGTCGTTTGAATCAATCGTCAACGTCCGTTTGAAGCGGACAAGGCAATGCTTCGGATTGTCACGGTTCAGAAAGACTTCGATGTCAGCGACGGAGGCGGTGAACTTGTTATCGCTTCCGCTACTCGCAAATAATGTCCGTTTGAGAGACTCTGACATATACTGATCGGCTTGTCGTTTACGCGTGGGATAGGTCCCGTCCTCCCATGTGAAAGCGAACGTAATGAAGCGTTCCGCGTTCTTCGAAATGGTCGAATTTTGTTCTTGCTCTTGTTCGTTAGTCGGGATAGGCGGATCCGACACCGTCGTTTGTGGTAACACATGCTTCTCGTCTTTCTCGACGATTCGATGCGATTCATCTACTGCCATGGAGCGATATTGATAGACATTGGCACTGATCGACAGCAACAGACAGAACAACACGAGCCACAGAAGATGACGACTCGTCAATGCCATAGTTCATCCCTCCTTATAGCGAAAACAGTGGTGCTGGATCAATGTGTCCGGACCAATCACTCGTCTTGAATTCGATGTGTAGATGATTGCCCGTCGACCGTCCGGTTGACCCACACATCCCGATCGCTTGACCAGCCTCGATCTTTTGCCCCGTCTTAACCTGACGTGCGGAAAGGTGGGCGTAAGCGGTAATCCAGTCGCCCTGTTTGATCTGAATCAACTGCCCATACGGTCCGCGTAGACCACTATAGGTGACGGTACCGGAGCGGACGGCGTGGACGGTATCCGTATTGTGACAACTGAAATCGATCCCCGTATGAACGTCCGTCTTTCCGAAAACAATCCGGGATCCGAACCCCGACGTCATCTGAAGTGGGATGTCGAGCGGAGCATGGAGTTTTCCTTTGATCGGTCCTGTTTTGCCTTCCGCTAGTACCGTCGGTGTCAGATATCGGAGAACGGCATCGACATACTCGATGTCACCGTAACAGGCTTGATGCTCGATCGCGCTTGGGCGATGGCACTGATAAATGCCGCTCTTCTTGACGCGTTGGTACATCATCTGTGAAAAAGAAATCGCGAGTTGTTTCGTATAGCGTCCGCCATTTTCTTGGACGTAATCGATGAAGCCTCCGCCAAAGTTGTAACTCTGGAGTGTCAGCTTGACGTCCTTGTTCGCTTGCCGGAAGACAGATGCGAAGTGCTTCACGCCGTACTGAATGCTCTCATCAGGCGAGGTGATGCAGCCGATCCGTCCGCACTTCGATTCACTCGCTTGCATCGGATCGTTTCCTCGTCCACCGCTTTCCTGCATCATCAACGCAAGGACGACGTTCGTCTGTCCCTCAAGCTGTTCCTTCTTCAATTCACGTGCAATCGCTTCGCGGTATTGTAGGACATCATCACTGACTTGCAGGCTCGCGTCCGAGTAAGCGATCGGTGTCTCCGTCGCCTGATCGTTCTCGATCCCGGTCAACGTATCGAGAATGCCTGCGACGATGATGATCAGCAGGAGGAGCAGGAGCGCGATTCCGAGAGCGATCAGACGATACTTCAAGGTCAGGAGTCGCCATTTCATCCGGACGGCGACACGTGCCGACTGCCGGACCGTACTCCACATCAGGCACCACCTCCGAACAAGGTCAGCTCCTCGGGTGAGACATCAACATCGAAAATCAGCGTTTTCACACCGGAGATACTGAGGACGATCCGTCCCGTCTCGAGCGATGGGATTAACCTCGTCTCACTCTCCGTTAGCTGTCCGTCGAAGACGGTCTGGATCGTTGGGATGCTTTCGGCATCCTGTTCACCGATAAACTTATACTGCGTCAGCTGGAACAGGGTTTTGACGTTCTCCGCATTCTCCGACTTCGAACCGGTCGGAACAAAGTCCGTGATCAAATGGGAAGCGAAGAAGATGCCGCCGAAGTATTTTCGCGCTTCACGCATGAACTGTTGTAGGTATAGGATCGCCGGTTGGGCAATATCCCGCGTATTGATTAGATGATGTGCCTCATCGATGACAATCAGATACTTGAAGGCATCTTCGATTAATAACTCGCCCTGATTGTAGCTACGGAGTTGTCCGGCACCGTTGAGGATCATCCCGTCCCACAGCATGTTCATCAGATTGAAGACCTGTGCCTGAAAGATTTCGTCTTTCAGATTGGTCAGGTTGCGTAGCGGGAATGAGACAATCGCTTCCTCATCGAACCGTTCGATTGAAGAGTGTCCGTCGAAGATGTTGCCGTAGTTGTGGACGAGGTTCGTGATGGCGAGTTCGATGTTCTCAAGTCGTCTGACACGGTTCGTACTGATCGTCTCGCGGATCGTCGTCCGTGCAGCGTCCGCATACAATTCAGAGCGAACGAGCGCTAAGAAGTCGGAGAAGACCGGATAGGTGTTTGCTGGGTGCGTCGTGATCGGTGCGTCACCGTCCTCGTTCCAAAGCCCCTTCTCAAGGTAGAGTTGCCGGAGCAGAATCTCGAACTCGTTCGCTTCTTCCTGCGTGGCTGCCGGATTGATGTAGTGATAGAAGACCGCAATCTTCGACAGGTGTTGCATGAACGAGAGCGCTTCGTCTGCCGATCCGTTGGCGTGCGTCACAGTCTTATAGACATGGAGCGGATTGATCCGCCCCGCGGAGCCATCAAGCGCGATTTCCTTTCCACCCAGTTGTCGGACGAGATCGGAGAACTCACCCGTCACGTCCAAGATGCGGACATGATTCCCTTTGATCGCTTGATCGAAGACCGTCTTCTTGAGCAAGGTCGACTTCCCGGAGCCCATCTTGCCGATCATCAAGGCGTTGTAGAACTTCCGCTGCTTGTCCTTGTGGAATAAGTCGAAGATGACGCTTCCGTTCGTATCGGTCGTCCCGTAATAGGTCCCAGTCGGATCCTGTAGCGACGTGAAATGAAACGGATAACCACCCGCGATCGAGAGCGACGGAATCTCTTTCCCGCGACGACGGTTCGGTAGCTTTTGCTGTTGCTCGTAGCTGAGGAACAGGCTCTGCCATTCCCATTCCTGTTCGTTCAGGAAGACGGTTGCGCGGAAGTTCCGCGCTTCGAGTTCCTCCATCACGTCCTGAACTTGGCGTTCGAGTGTGTCGAGTGTTTTCGCTTTGACGTAGAGCCGTAGGTGCAGATATTTCATCGCCTCACCCTGCGTGATCTGTTCGTAGAGTTCATTCAATTCCTTGTAGGTCTCGCGTGCATCAATCCGGTCGACATTGTCCTTTGCATTCTCGAAGCGCGTATTCTGCTCGGCCATCGACTTGTTGATGGTCCGAATCATCTCCCGTTTATCCGCCGTCCCGATGTCGAGCGTCGTCAAGACACCGGGGAGGTTGAGGATCGGTTCGAGCCAAAAGTCGTAGACGGTTGATTGATACTTATAGACATGGAGGCAAGCGAGATAACCGTCACCGGTCCGGACATAGTTCGGTTCGAAGCGAAGTCCGCCTTGCGGCTGGATGGCTTGGACGAACGTCGGATTGTAGCCATCCTGTCGTTTGATCGTCTCCGGGTCCTGCTTCCGTAAAAAACGTGTACGCCACATGACACCATCACTCCTTTCCGTCCTGAGTCGGTTTCGTATTCGGATTGTGTAGCTGGAACAGAACATGGATTTTCTGTTCAAGTGTCAGTTCGACCATTGGGTTGCTGCGTCGAAGCAGTTTCGTCAATTGATGCTTTCGTTCCCGCAGCATCGCCTCATCTGGCGCATAAAAAAAGAGGAGATAATCGCGATTGGTGCGATGCTCCTCAAGGTAGATCAATTCCTGTTTCTTCTTTTGTAGGAACGGTCGATAGGCAGTGTTTTGGTTTTGCCGTAGCTGTCGTTCGATACGCTGTTTCTGTTTCTCCAAATTAAGTGGTGTATTGAGCGGAATCACCTTCAACGGATGAATGTACGCCTGTAACAGATAGGCAAGGGAGAAGATGTCATGGTCCTTCTCGGTCTCGGACAATCCATAAATATCCTTCGAAGTCAGCTGGATAATGTCGCAGAACGTCCCATCCTGCATCTCGAACCCATCGAGCGTCGTGGCATCAATGATTGGTAGCAGAGAGGCGACAGAAGGCGGAATACGGACGTGCTTCTCCTTGCGCGTTGGTGGTGTCGTCAACTGAACCTCGTCGAGCCAAGTGATTTCAGAAGTGGGGTCAGTCTTTAATCGTGTGTCTTCCGATAAACTCATCCCATCACGCTCCTTTCGTGTCATCTTTTTGGTCGGTCAAGGCAATATAGGTGTCCTTCTTCTTGATGAGGGCGTAATAGAGCACATGAATCATCCGTTTCTCTGGATTCGTCGTCGGTCGGATGACGAGGAAAAGTCCAAACCCGACGAGGAAAAACGTGAACGGCAGATGTAAGGCGTCTGGGATGAACGGAAGAGCAATCAACCGGACGATGATCAAAGCGACGAGAAACAGTAAGTCATAGAGATAGAGCATCTTATTGATTTTCAGCTCGGTCGTGACTTCGTTCGGAATCCGGTACTGGCGCTGTTGCATGTTCTCACTCCTTTTTCAGATCTAGGCGCGGGACATCCGTCGAGTACATCCGGGACGACTCTGACGTCACACGCGTCTGCGCTTGTTCGACATGCTTGAGTTCTTTTTGTGTCGTCGTCTCCAGTGTTTGATAGATCGACTTTCGTTGCCGCTGTGTTTCAGATGATGTTTCCTGTGATTCAGTGATAGAAGGTGAAGGATTGCTCGTTCCTGAAGAGGAGATAGTAGGTGTTTCGTCTTCAGGTGTATTAGAAGAATGTGCAAGTACATTAGGTTTCATGTCAGATGTTGATCCTGAGTGAACAGAAGTCGAACTAGGTGCACGTGATCCAGTTGGTGGCTCCGACGATGAAGTAGGTTGCGATGCGATAGTTGTTTCGGAAGTATTGAACGCATCAGGTGAAGTAGTTGGTTGTTCCTTTATAGATCCATCGGGCATCTTCGATTGTGAAAGTGGTGTTTGCGATGATGACGGAGTAGTCGCAGGTGATTGTGGTGAGACATCGTCCGAACGACGTGGCATGGACTCTTTTGATGTTGTTGCAGTCGGACTCTCCGAATTCATGTCATGAGTCGATAAATCAGTTGATTCAATGCGCTGGTTCTCTTGTCTGGCTGATCGTGAAGTGCGCTCTTGTGCTTGCGAACGAACTGGCACACTATCGGACGAACGATCCGGACGACCCGTCGGTGTGCCACCACCAGATGGTGGATTCGGTGGTAACTTCGTACTGGCAGCTTCTGAGGCAGATGGAGTAGTTGGTTGTGATGTTCTCTTCATCGTCTGCCCAGCGATACGAGCTCCGACTTTCGCAGTACCTTTCCCGACAGCATACGCACCAAGTGCGACCCCCCATCCACGCTTCAGACCCGCATCAATCCCGAAGAGACGTTCCACCATGTTCGGTCCATCAATCAAAGCAGCGGAGAAAGCAATCAACGCGATCAAGTAGGCGAGACCGTCGAGTGTATCAGCAAGATAAGCTGTCCCAATTGTGTAGAGCTTGATTGAAACAAAAATCAAGATGATGACGAGGAACGTGTTCAGGATGCTTTGAATGACCTTCTTCGTCTTTTGTCCGCTGTGCAAGTCAGCGGGGGCGACTAAAATCGCTAAAACATAATTAAAAGCCAACTCGAACGAAAGTCGAGCTAGCTTGTAGGCAATCGAGAAGAGGGTGAAGCCCATCACGCCAAGGGTGACAAGAATCGTCAACCAGTTCGGATGATAGCGATAGTAGTACTGGTTGTTCCATTCAACACCGCTCTGGTCTAACTCGGTTTCGGTCATTTCTTTCCCATTCCAAGCAAGTTTGTTCTGAGAAATATCTTCGCCTTCTTTACTCAATCGATACTCATCGCTATCAAATACATCATTAATGTCTATATTCTTGATTTGGCTTGCTGGAATAGAGTTTGGAATTTTAATTTTTGTATCTTTGAAAGCAGTTTTATCGTATTCGACTAAATCATTTATATTTTTTTGGAGCACTGATTGTGATAAAGTATGATCCCGATTTTCATATACTCCATCTTGATTGATGTTTGTAATGGCTTTGTCTGTGAACTCACTTGTCTTTATCATTGTCGGAGATAACAACCCTAAAACTAACAAAGTGATAAACAGATTGATGAGAAACCCTTCTCGATCAAATTTTTTCTGAAAAATCATCAAGTAACCGGTGAATAAAAAGCTCCCGGCTAAAATGACATATAAAAAAGGTTGAATCGTCTGAACGAATTCAACCACTTGAGGATTATTAAAGAATGATTTTATGAGGAGGATGTCGTTTGTAATCTGTTCAAGACCATCGATGATGAAGGAGAGACCTCTAACAAGAAGCCAACCAATAGAACGAAGCGCATCTCTCACTAAATCACTGATGCTCAATAAGTCTTGAAATTCCTCCAGTTTGGATGCTAGATCTCCATTAGCCATGATGGTCCTCCCTTCTCTGTCTGCTTTTAATTAATAAAAGAGGTGACTTCATCTTCGATTGCCTTGTCATCTAACGTAGTAAGGTCGAGAGAACGAACTAATTTACCATTATCTAGTTTGTACAGACGACCACCCTTTAATTCTCCATGTTCATCTGTAGCACGATTTTCTAAATCTTTTCCGTTAGGTTGAAAAGGATTAAACAAGTTTACTTGTACATCTTCTTTCTCAGCGATGTCCTTCACTTTATCTACATAAGGCTCAAATTCTGCTTTACTGTCGCTATCAACAAGTAAGAAATTGCTTTGATCACTATCTTTTAGTTGATCAATTTCTTTTACAGAAACTTGTTTAAGAGACTTTGCTTCACTATTTTCACTACAACCGACTAAAAGTAACGCAGAGGAAATCAATAGTCCGGAGAGTACTCGTTTCGCTTGCATGCCTCCACCCCTTTTCCGTTTATGACACCTGTTCCGGACCCGTCAGATCACAATTGCTGACATGGACTCGGAAATCGAATGTGTCTATAAGCGTAACAGTTTTTCGGTCGCCTGAGTCTGGGTCTTCTTCCTCAAATACGACGAGGAATCCGTCCCGGGTCTGGATGTTCAAGACTTCTCCGCGACGGAGGCGTTTCTTGTTCTCCTTGATGATGGTCGCGATGACGCGGAGTTCGCGTTGAACGCGTTCCGTGCGTGTCAGTTCTGTCATATGATGCCCTCCTTAGACGCCATGACGAAGTTTCTCGAGTCGTTTGCTGATGATCGTCTTCAAGAAATGGCGCTGGTTGTCGGTCACAGGAATTGTCTTATCTAAAATGCCTTGTTCGAACAGATCAATCGGTAACGTATCGTATTCGGTCGTCTCGAAGATCGAGCGTAGGATTTTCGGTTGCAGGACATCGCAGACGCGCCATTGTGTTGCGTCAAGTGTCTCCTCCTCCGTCTCAACCGTTTTCGATGCAACTGAGGCGCCGAGATGAAACGGGACACGAAGCGTATTCAGGTCGAGATGGGCATGTGCACAGGGAATGACGAGATTGTTGATGGAACGGTCCGTATTAAAGTCATCCGCCAAGTATTCATAGCGGTATTTCATCGCCGTCCGTCCTGTCAAAAAGAGAGGATAGGATTGGATTCGTTTCTGTTGCTTGTCTTGCCGCTTAATGACGCGGATAATCAGCATCTCGCCTTCCTTCAGTCCCATCACTTCGGTTGCCGTCAGCAAGCGCCGACCATCGACACTCTCCGTCTTCGACTTCGAGAGAGAGAACGTCTGTCCGGAACGTGATTTCGTGACGATCGTCTGCTCCCCGAGCTTCTTCGAAATCAATTCTGCCGTCGACTCATCTGCTGTCAATAGGTAGTGCGTGTTCCCGCAGTTCCCGTCGATCGTCTTCCAATCCTCCCCGTAGAGGTTCTCGAGTTGGGCATAAGACTGGATGACGAGGTTGAAGCGGATGTTCCGACCGAGACAGACGGTGATGATGTTCGCCATCCCTTCAATCGCTGGCATGTTCCCAAATTCGTCGAGCAGGAAGATGACCTGGCGTTCACAACGTCCGCTCGTCGCTTGCGAGGCGACGCGAGCGAGGGAGGTATAGACTTGCTTGACGTACAGTGAGGCGATGACATTCAGTGTTGGATCATAGTCCGGAACGATCAGGAACACGGCTACCGGGCGCGGATGCTGACGAATCTCCCGGATGTCGATTGGTGCATCCGTCGTCCAATCGAAGACACCGTCCGTCTCGTCTCTCCAACCTGAGAGTGACACGGTGTACTGCTGTCCTTCACTTTCTACGGTGATGTCCGTATCCACTTCGAGGGTTTCTTCGTGATGGAGTACAAAACTTCCGTCGTCGTCCGTCGTCAAGGCGAGTTGTTTTCCACTTGAAAAGTAGAACGTCAACCGTGACAAGGGAAGGGCACGTCCGCGAATCCAACGATTGAAACCAATCAATTTCATATCGAGTGAGTTTTGTGCCGTTAAACGTGCCGTCGCATCGAGTGTGAAAATCCCGAGCTTAGCATTTGTATTGGCGAGGATGCTCGCGCGCGTCTGACCACCGGAGAAGTGAAGCGTCGCGTACTGCATACGTGCCGGATGATTCTCCGGAAACGATGCGAAGAAGGCGTCGAGTGCCGATTGTTCCTGTCCCATTCCATCGATGACTGTGCGTGAGCCGAGATCGGATAACATCAAAGCGACGTTATACATCGTGATCTTCTCCGGTTCATGTTTTGCTTGTTCGCATAATCCGAGAATCAGGGCGGTGCAAAGGTCCGTCGAAGAGTTACTCCAGAACGGATCTTTCGCCTTCGGATCATGATAGAGCATATAAGCAACCGAACGGGCATACTGTTGGGCGAGGGAGTAGTTCTCGTCCAGATACGCGTCGATCGTCAGCTGTAACAGATTGTAGGACATTGATTGCGACGGGTTCATCAGATTCAGGACCTCGACCTGATAGCCGCGTGCTTCGAGTGTTTCTTTGGAGGCGGCGAATAGTTCACCTTTTGGATCATTGATGATCAAGCTTGCCTGGAGTTCGGCACGACTGTAGAGATCGATCGTCGAGAAGACGAACGTCTCGCCCTTCCCGGACCGGGTCGTCCCGATGACGAGATTGTTGACGGCACTGTCGTCGATGTAGAGGCGATCACGATAGCGCCCGACCGGAACACCGCCAGAACCGCTATATATCTCTTTACGATCCGGCACGTCCCGATACTGCCGTTTCAGCTCTTGAAACGTCGTGAAGCGGGCACTTCCTTTCTGTGCTGCCTTGAGATCACGGAAATTGAGCCAATACTTTAATAAGAGAAATCCTCCTAAGAGGAAGCAGACACCGAACAAAGCGAAAGCGATGGAGGTCGACCAGGCAAGCGTCGTCCACCAATTTGGATCGTATTGTAGCGGGGATCCGGTCGTTAACTCCCCATCCTGAAAGAGATTTTGGACTGTCTGTTGCAGGAACTGAAACGCCACATTGAGTACTAAGAACAATACAATGGGTAAAGCGATCAAAAAGGTGAGACATCGCCACAGCCAAGCAGATGTAACAAGAGAACGAAGTGAGAAATTCATCATTATTTCAGTCACCACACTTTCGTTAAAGAAGAGAAGAGGCTTGTCTTTGCTTCGCTTCGAGCGACTCATTGAGCTTCTCGAGCTCTTTTTTGTCCGTCTTCTTTGATAACTGTTGCTTTTGATCCTCGAGTGCTTGAATCTCTTCGTCCAGTTGGACGAGTGTTGCTACTTGCTTCTTTAATTGCTCGTCGTTGATCATCTTGACGCTTTCTTGAGCCTTCATCACATCTTTCAATGCGATGTAGGCACGTGTTTTGGCTTCCTGACGGGCAGTCGTCATCTCGACGCCCGTAAGCGAGACGGCACGTTTATAGTCTTTCTGCAAGATAGCAAGGTCGAACGTTCCTTCGTCCGTCGGATAAACGGATTGGAAGGCTTGTAGCGTATCCTGACGATTGGTCGCGAATCGTTTCGACTGCATGATGATCGTCTCGACATCGATTGGATCCTTCGTCACGGAGACCGCTTGGTCGTAGTCCTGTTCTTCGACATACTGCGTAATCAGGAATTGCTGTTGTTCATCGTTCAACGACTTTCGTTTTTCTAGTCGTTCGACGAGTGGACCCGTCTCTCCCGTCAACGCTGCTTCATACAACGGTTGCCAATCTGATGTTTCCGCTTGGACGCCGCTCGGTGGATCCGGCTGAACGAGTTGGACAATGGACAACGCACCGAGGAGCAAGAGGCTGACACCGCTGACGCCGTAGACGAGACGACGTTGCCCGCGACGTAAGCGGGAGACGTGTGTTGCATTCGGCTGTTGTTGAATCGCTGACGCCGTCATCGTCTTGTAGGATTCCGGTGTTAAACGTTCCAAGTTCTCGAGCAATAAGATCTTCTTTGTTGCATCCTCCTTCCGGATCCGGATGCGTGGGATCCGGTCTTTCAGCTGCAGATAAAGATTCGGATAGGAAAGATTCGGATAGGTCGGATCACCAAACTGGAACATTCCTTTGTAGACGAGTTGGTCAGCATCATCAAAAATCCGGAACTCACTCGAGAAGCGTTCGTTCGCTTGCTGGGCTTCCTGATGAACTTGTGTCGATAATAAAAGCGCCTCCTCATACGGGAGACGCTCATAGTTCGGAAAGCCATCTTTCGGTACATCCGTGAAACGGATGAAGAGCATATATTCTCCTCCTTTGAAGCGAGACATCGTAACGAAGGCAATAAAAAAAGCCATCCAATTTGGAATGACAGTCTGCACGATCACTTGTTCAATTAGAATTTGATATTATCGTTGACCATCTCAGCCAGCGTAAAGGCACCCATGACGATGATTAGACCGACGGCACCACCGACGAGCCAACCGACCGCTTTTGATCGTCCACGATCTCCCCCGAAGATGAAGTAGAAGCCACCAACTGCGAAGGCGATGGCTGCCGCGATGACAGCGAGTCCTTGAAAGAACTGGAGTAAGCTGAGTCCTGTCTCATTCAATCCCATCTGTTTCCCTCCTCTCAATCCCGTGACGCGGATGCAGGCGATGTGAAATTCAGTTTCGAGTCGAGTGCTTCTAAGATCAGTTCCTGGTTCTCCTGGATAACGAGTTGATGTTGGGCGTCGAGCCACTCTTCATAGTCTTTCCCTTGGATCCGGAGCAACTTCTCGGCAAAGGTCTTGTTCTGCTTCTGTTCACGTGTCGGCATAAAATACACTCCTTCCTTGAGGTCGATGCGCAGCAGCACATCCTTAAGGACAGTCGGAGTCGAGCATAGCAGTGGGTTTGGAGCGCGTTCCCCCACAAACTCTGATATCCAGCACCGGACATCTGTCTAGGGTTTTTCGCTGACCCTCAACGAATACGTGACCTGTGGGCGAGTTTTAGGCGACTCTCGCCGAACCATTTCTGCGTATATCCCGCTCACCCGGTCACTCGTGAGGGACACGCCAATATATGATTGGAAAGACTGTCCTTAGCGATATGCTGCTACAGTCATCATTTCTTCCGGTCATTGTTTCGTGTTACTCCATAAGCAGATACGTATTCATAGATGGTTCACTGATGGACGAGTTTACGGCGTGAAACATGAATCAATTCGTCATTTGGGTGCTTTCGCTTTGCGATCACTTGATTCTCTCCGACGACGGTCCGAATACGGTAATAGATCTGCGAGATTTCTTGTGTCTCTTTACTCTCCTGTTCGATCGCGATTCGCCCGTGCAGCTGATACGTCTTACCGTCAAACGTACGGACGGAATCCGCCAGCGGAAGTTCTGCTAGATCAAAACGTTCCTGCTTCAGATTGGACCAGTTGCGTTTTTTATCTGTTCTTAAGTCGAACTCATCCCAAGGGATGGATCCAAGCGTCTGTTCACAGGCTGTCGCAAGGATTTGGACATCCAGGATAGAAGGAAGTGAACGATTCCGCTCATAGGCGCTGATTGCCGCCTGTGAGATCTCTCCATATGTCTTTTCAGCCAACTCTACTTGACTCCAACCATGTTCCAGACGCTCACGCCGTAACCACTCACCGAATCGGTACATACATATTCTCCTTTCCTTGAAGAACCGTAATATGACAATGTCTTCCTGTTGATAGTTAGAATACAGCAGATTATTCTGTTAATTCAATAAATATTTTGATATGTCAAAAATGTTACAAATGTCGTTATTTGTCGAACCTTTACATTTAGGTATAAAACGTTAAAAAAAGTAAACATTAAAAATTATTGACTTTGAATTGTAAAATAAACGGAATATTAATTTGAATTTGATTAAACGTAATCTTGAGGACTACTTTTTGTTATGATGTAGAAAATAGAAGTAGTACATAGAAAAAATATGGAGTTGAATCAAGATGTCTGATAAAAATTTTAATTGCGAAATGGAATACTTATTAATTGTAGATTCTAAAAATAACTTTTGTTCTGATAAATCTTCTTTCAATAGCTTACTTTTATGTAATTCTGATATAAGTATTGATGATGCTGGAGAAATTTCATTTAAACAATTAAAAATTTCATATAAGGTTGATATACGTCCTTTAAATCAAGAGAAATCTAATACTCAAAATGTAATCAATACCTCTTTTACTTGTGTAGATATAAATCAAATAGAAAAATTTAGAATGTTCAATAAAATAATAAAAACTACATTTCGCAAATTTTCTGAAGATCTTTATGTGTTAAAGGATGATATAACTTCTTATTACTCCGAGAAAGCTTATCCTAAAATCCATGAAATCGAAAATTTAATGAGAAAACTGATTAATAAATTTATGATTTTGAACGTAGGTGTTAAATGGACTGATAACTACATTCCAAATGGACTTAAATCATCAAATAAAACAACTGATTACCTATTTAATTTAAATATAGATCAATTGAGCAATATTTTATTTGATGAATATTCACCGCATTCAGTAGAAGATTTGTTAGAAGAAATTAAAAGTGCCAAAAGTATAGATAGCTTTTCTCTAGAAGGTTTAAAGAAATATGTTAAAAAATCAAATTGGGAAAGAATCTTTAGTAATCGTGTCAATTTTCAAGGTGAGTTCTTACAAAATAGATGGGAAAGTATCAGTAAAACTAGAAATATAATTGCACATAATAAATCTATAACCGTTGACGAATATGAAATTCTGTTAAAAAATATAAGAGAAGTCAAAGAAAAATTAGAAAGTTCTATTTTAATCTTAGACGAAATTAATATTACAGAAGAAGAGAAGAAGACAATTTCTCAGCACTTAGTTCTTGAAGATAGCATATTTTCTAATAATATTCATCCTGACCCGAATGATCATCTTAAAAGTGAGTTAAAAAGTAATTTTCAATTCATGGAATCGATGATAATCAATTTAATAGAGAACAATTTAAAAAGTAACTTCGATTACTCAGAAATTCAAAAAATGATGATACCGATTTTAGGTTCTCATGAATCACGGATAGATTATTTAGAAAAAAATATAGATTTCTTACCTTCAAACTTGTTAGTGGATATAAAGATAACCTCCGAAGCTCTTTCAAAAATGAACGATCTTGAATCGTCAGTACCTAAGCAATCTTTCATTAAATTTCTTAAAAATTATATAATGATAATCAATAATATTAATACTTATCTAATTTCTGTAAATATCGCAAATGAATAGGATTTAATTATCTCCAAAAAGAAATCAGATTATCTTCTAAGCAATCATTTTCTTTCTAATGTTGTTGATTGTGAATTTACTAGTAAATATACAACCCTTAGGGTGATAAAACGAATTGAATTAAACAAAAGGTGCAATTCATCTCAAATTATGAGAAAATTGCACCTTTCTTTATTTCATTATTCGTGTTTATAAAAACTAAAATATAGTTATATATCAAAAAAATCTTCTACACTTTTTTCTAAATAAATTTCGTCTTCAATTTGTTTTTTTAATCTTTTAATTTTATTTTCGCAAATAACATATTTTCCAATATCACCTGGTCTTGTATTTTGCTCTTTTACGTGTTCAAAAAAAGCCTCGACTAGGTCTTTATCTAGATTTTTTAACTTCAAAAACTCTGCATCTATCAAGTAGCATCCTTCATTTTCCTCATTATTACTAAAAAACTCATTTATAATTATAGAGGGTGTTAATTGATATGTTTCATAAAAAGATTTCTTATCATTTACTTCAATAAATATGTCTAAACCTTTTTTAAATAGTAATTCAATTAATTTATATTGTATCTTTTTAAAGTTTACTAAGCCAAAATTAGTATCATGTACCATTACCATAGATGATTCTAAATAACCTTCTGAAAACAATTTACTTTCGGAAATTTGGGAACGAATTGCTGCATTGAAGTGTGGGAAAAAATTTTTTTGAACTTCTTCGGAAATAAATGATTTATTGAAAAGAATATAATTTTTTTCCCAAAAAAATATACCCCTTTGCTCGTTATTTATAACATCTCCTTTTGTATATGTAGGGTTAGAATCAAAATATCTCTCAGCAGATTTTAAAAATTCTAATAAAATTGTTTTTTTAAAAGTTTTTTCATCCATGTCATAGCATAAATCTAAAATATTTAAATACGTATCAAATTTTAAATTATTATACATGCCTAGCATAATATCGTCTTGTTTAATTTTTGAATCCGCACAAATAAATTGAGCGGTAAAATACTCTTGTAATGACTTGTGTTTCCACCTGTAATATAAACCTTCTTTATAAAATAAAGGCACACTGTTGATTAAATCATTTAGTAGGTCACTCGCTTGAAATTCAATTGAAGTTGCGTGCTGTGCTTTTCGCAAGCATTCAATTATCTCGTCTTTAGAATATTCAATTTTTCCTAGTCTAAATGTTATAAAACCTAAAGCTCTTAAGACCGTATGAAATTTTTCACTATCTAGTAAACATAGTTTTTCGTGTACGTAAGCACCACCTTTTGCTAAGTCATGATCTTCAAATAAAGCGTCATACACTTGTCTATAAAATATACTTTTTTTATAAGGTATCGTCTGCTTATGTTCATATCCTTTGTACAATAACGAAACCATTAATGGGTTTGATAAAAACTCATGTAAATTTATTAATTCTTCTTTTTCTACAATTAAACTTATTAGAGTTTCTGAAAAAGTATTTTTTTTATCATATTTTCTTATTAAACTAAATGCTTCTTCATTTTCTAAAGATTTAATTTTAAATTCATGAAAATTATTGAAAGAAGCAATTGCAGATTGTGGTCTAGACGTTAGTATAAACTTGTTTTTATCTGCTCTTGATATAAAATGTTGTATTTCTTCAGTAACCTCTTTAGTGAATTGTTGAGGAATTTCATCATATCCATCTAAGAGAAATACAAAATCCCCCTTCTTTAACATTTCATAAATAACATCTTTACTTATTATTGATTCAAGACCATTTAATTCTTTTTCAATTTCATCGATTATATTTTTATCTTTTGATAGTTTTCTTAACTCAATAAAAATAGGGATATATCTTTCTGAATGAATTGTATTTACAAAAATCCACTTTAATAGAGTAGACTTACCCATTCCAGCATCATCAGTGATTACAATTTTGTTATACGAATCCATCATACTTTCTGGATAACTATCTATATAGTATTTTTCATCATCTCTCATAAGTGTTAGAGGACAATACAAATCATATATTTCAATAGGATCATTTCTGAAAACAATAGTGTTCATGAATTTGTGCGTATTATGACTTCTGTTTATATATTCGAAAAAAGCACTTAGAATTTTAACTTCGTTTAATTTTTGATTCGTATTATTTTGAATTTCTTGGATTTTCGGTTTAAGTAAAGTGTCTAAAAGCGAAGTGATTACAGGTTGAATCAATGTAGCTGCAATATTGTAGTCCATGACTTCCTCCTAATTTAATTTAATAATTACATCTAAACCAAAAGATATAATAAAATATTTTTATTTTCATTTTTAATTTTTTCTAATAATTTTATTTTATTTTCATTTTATCAATAACCAATATATTACACTACCTATTTTTTATTGCTTACAATGTTAATTACCGATGTTGTGCCTAATGTATTATTTTAAATCTATCAAAAATAGGTTTTCAATAAAAAAATTATGTAAACAAAAAAATAAAATGACAAGCTTGTTATATATAATTTAAAATCAATTTATTCCAAAACACTTAAATACCAGCATTATCATTGCGTGAAATTATCATTTCACGCAATGATAAAAAATACGGCAGAAAAAAGCGATAAAATCGGGTCTGATCTGAAAGTCGAAGAATAATCTTCTAGTCATCAATTTACAATTGAAATAGGGGGGGAAAGTCGTTTTTCCGTTCAGTTGCATCGAGTCGGGTGAGTGGCCATGGTAACGTATGTCGATGCAACTGAGAGCGAAATCAAAAAAGGGGATTCGCATGGGTAAATCGGAAAATATTCGAGCGATTGGCGTCAAAAGAGGAAGAAAGAAAATCTAAGTCCTATTTCAACCGGAATCGCGGCGTAACCGGCGCTATCGCCGGAGCCGGGATTGCTGGTTATCCCGTCGTCAAAAATGAAATCAATCGAGCGAATCACCTGAACGCCGTTAACAAACGTGAGTATTTGGATGCGAAGGATCGTAATATTCGTTATCGGTATAGTCAGGCACAAAGCAACGCCATCCGTGGTCAAATGGATGGAATGAATGAGGAACTCGGTCTTACGGCAGACAAGAAGAACTGGACACAGTGCCAACGAGAACTGCAAGAGGGACACGTAAATAAGATCCGATCCGCATCGCTTCACCGACGCGATGCCTATTTTCATCTGTCAGAACAGGACTTCATCAGTGAAGCAGTCACCAACAACTCTCGAAAGATGTGAGGCGCGGACTACGATGAACTGTTGCAGCAAGAATAGCATCAAAATCATCCATCATAATCCGCTGAGCTTCGAATGTGAAATGATCTTGAAAAGGAAGAATAGGTGGTCCCGAAAGGGACGTCCCTCGCCATACTTATTGAGATCAGGAATAATTACAGTAGATGAAATAAAAAATCCGTTTTTTTGTGTTCCCGACCCTCACCGACCCGACTCTACCCGCTTAAAGACGTTCCTTGGAGCCAATCACCGCGTTGATAGCGTTCGTTCAACATATTGGTGCTCCTCTCTGAAATGAAAAACGTCGATATGCGACAATTTTTTACTATATTTTGATATAATTCAAGTATATTTTGGAGTTGTGAGGGGTTTATTTGAAAAACAACAAATTGTATTTCACGGGCATCGCGCTCGTCATCGTCGCGTGTCTTGGTGCCTACATCTATTACATGGGCATGATTCCGAATACGAAGCCGCATGCCGACAAAGTGTTCGAAGAAATGATGGATGCACCGACCGTCAACAAAGTCAATCGGATCCAATACATCGAGAATTCGATGAAGTATATCCAGGACGCGATCCCATTCACGACGGGTGACTACGTCCAGACGCTCAATGCGGAATCATTGAAGCAAAAGGTTGAAACGATGGAAAGCATCGCTACCATGTTCCAATACTATGAGGACGACTCGGAGACGAAGTCGCTCCAGCAAGTTGCGAAGTATTATAAAGAATATATCGAGGCGATGAAGTATGTCTCAGAGAACCTCCATGGCGCGGAGCACATGGACGAGTCGAAAGCCGCCTATCTCGAAGTGCGCTGGGATAAGATGTACGAACCAGCGAAAGAGATGGAGTTCGAGGTCGGCAAGATGCAGTACGAGCAAGCCGTCGAGTTTCGTGATGCGATTCAAGATGCTTGGTGATTACAGGAAAGGAGAGACCGAACCTCTCCTTTTTTTGTTTACTCGGCTTTACGTGAACCGGTACCGGAGAACTGTCGGAACGCTGCACGTTCGAGTTCTTCTTTCAGGACGACGTCGATCTGTTTTTCTTTGATCAGCGCGTCATATGCGCCATCACCTTCTGATATTGTTCGCGGTACAGATATTTGATTGTCTTCGGTGGGACGACCGTATGGAGAAATCCTTCGTCCTTCAACATTTGGAGCGCATCCAGTTGCTCGTCATTCGGCTCACCTTGGAACCTATTGTTGTAGAAGAGCATCGCTTAGTATTCTTGTGCGAGCCAGCGGTTATAGTAGAAGCGATACTTCTTCGAGCATGGCGCCGAATACTTGCATCGTGATTCCTCCCGTCATTTTAATGTTTACATGTACTGATGTATGCTTGTACTCATCTGTATTTGTACAGATATAGTTTTGTATGGTTGTACACGACTTGAAGCTTTAATCGTAGCGGATGTATTTCTGTTTCTCTTCAATCATCACCACGAAGATATCGTTGATTCAGGAATTCGTCACGAAAACCGACCTCCGCCCGGTAAATCAGACTGGTCAGTTCCTCGCTCACCGCCCAAAAGAACTTGTTGCGAAACTTGACCCTTTCTCCTGCTCGACGGACTTTCGAATAATTATTGAACAGGTCAATCAGCAACTCTGCCGGGATGAGGACGTTCAATATGTTACTCGATGAGTTCCATGGCTGCGCGCGGTGTTAAACAGCCACCGCGCCATCGTCTCACCGCTTCTTCGATTTCGATCACCTTTCATCGTTCTTCTTGCGGCTTCTCCATAAAAAATCGCTCCAATCTGATTTTTTCAGACATATTCAAAAAAATACTGAAATCGAATACATTTCTATAATATTCCAGCCCATTTGCCGACGTCGTGTGAAAATTTGATTCTTTAAAAAAAATTTTCGAGTCGTATGCTTAATCTTGCCGCTACTACCACTTCTTCGAATGGCTTCGAAAAAAATCAGGGCGACATCTTTCTTTTTTTTCGTCAATCCTCGTGGAATCTTCCATTCACAAATACGATCGATGCGCTGTATGCTGTAGGCATCGCACGACTGCTTTACATACTCAGGCAGGCGTACTCGTTGTCTACACCGGCTCTCCCCTCGCGATAGGGAGAGCCTTTTTTCGTACCCCCGCACCCCGTTGGTTTCTTTTCCTAGCCTGCGTTTTTTCAAAAAAAGAGCGCAAGAAAAGCACCGCGTGAGCGGTGCTTGGTCGTTATTTCGTCAAGAGTTGTAGACGAGCGAATTGTTTTCCGGTCATGTCTTTGATTTGCATGGATTCGAGTTGTTTGCGTTCCTTGCGTGTGATGAGGTTTCCGAGTGTGCCGAGTGTTGTGGCGACTGCGACGATGATTCCTAAGCGTTTTAGTTCTTCTTTTTGTGATGTGGACATGGTGATGTTTCTCCTTTAATGTGGGTGGTTTTTGTTCACCATACTAATCACAGTTATGCGGCAAGAAAAAAAAGAAGGGACGTCGAGTCCCTTCCCTTCAATCCGTGTCCTCGCGGTCATCGACGAATCCGGCCAGCTGGAATTCATACGAGATGGCATCCTGCTCGACGTAACTCCGCATCATGAACTCCGTCTTCCGGAGACTCATGTTGTGGATCAAGCGGTACGACAGATGGTCCGTCCCGACGAACCCGAAGTTCCGGATCATCTGCAAGACCCCGTTCTTGTTATTCTCCGTCAGGAATGGCGCATATGCCGCCGCTTCACTAAACGTCATGTCGAAAGAGTTGAGTGGCACGAAGTTCGGTGGCTTGATTCGTCGCTCCTCGCGGAAGCCTTCCGCGTTCATGATGCGGTCATCGATGAAATGCGGCAAGCTGAACTCGCTGTTTGGATTCGGATGCAGATCATCAAACCCGAACGATTTCACTTGATACTCGATTCCTTCCTTCTCCAGGTCGAGCATGAGACGATACGGAGCAAAGGTGACCTTCCCTTCGACGCAGATGAATCCTCGCTCTTGCAGCAAGCGGAGCAAGTCGTCTCCTTCATGCAACATTTCGACGAGTCCTTGTTCTTCTAACTCGGTGTAGCGGACGAGTGGTGCTCTGACTGATTGTTTCCTCAATGGCTTTACCTCCTTGTCACCCTTTAATACCACTGATACCACTGTTTCTCCTGCTTAAACATGAGAAAACACTACCTCGCTTGAAGGTGACGTTGTATGATCAATCAATGGTCGCGATCGTCGACGAAATGCGGCAGGCTGAACTCATAGTCCTCGCCCCCTCCGAATTGTGTCTGGAACACGCGGAGATTGTACTCCGTCCCGACCTCGCGGAGAGACTTCACCATCTTCCGTAATGGCATTGATGTTCTTGCTCGTCAATCGGGCGAATCCATACGTGAGCAGCGTCTTTATCCCGTCTTCCGCTGTCTGTGAGGTGTGGATGCCGGTTCCACCGTTCACGAGATTCTTGATCTCGGTCAAGGTGATGGGGTGCGACGTCTGTTTCTGTCGCCGTGTCTTGTGCTGTGCTTTCATCTCCATCCACTCCAGTCCATCGATTGATCACCGCGTTCCTTGGTGTCTCTTCTATTATACGAGGCAAGCGGCAGCGGATTTCATTGACGTAAAAAAAGCACGACCGAAGTCGCGCTCAATATTCATCGACCCGTCCTTCGTACCAGAGTTGGCCGTAGAGCGGTTCGTCGGAGTAACGGGCGTTGAACTTGAATTTCTTCCCACCGATCGTCCAGTAAAAATGCGGGAAACAACGTTTTTTCCAAATCCATGACCATTCGCCGATTTGATGAATCTTGGCTTTGCCGCGGGAGCGGAGCTTTGCCTTGAGTGCTTCGAGCAGACAATTGCTGTGCTTCGTGTTGTTCATGATGATTCCTCCTTTTGGTGTGATTCACATTACCAATCACAGTTAAAAAGACGAATCACGGAACGGTCACAAAGTCTATCCGAGTGCCGCAAGCATCGAAGGGATTGCGACGAGAAATCAGGCATCGATCAAAAAAATGGAACTTCTAAAACGTTATTTCGTCAACAAATGTCCTTTTTATCGCGTTTTTCGCAAGTACGGGTGTAGGGGGATAAACTCAATTACCGTTTACTTAGTCCAACATGGGTATCATTTCTCTAGCGATACCAACGATTTCGCTTTCGATATCCCACCGAAAGCAACGAATGACATCGCGCCTATTCGCATATCATGAGACAATGACGTACATGAGCAGAGCATGCTTCAAAAAGGTCGACGCTCCCGACGCATCCGTTCATTTTCCCAATTAAATATCATATAAGTATCATATTTTCAGCATGGCGATGTATAGAATACATGGAGAAAAGGGGGATGCTCTTCTGGGAAATCCTCAGACACCTTTTCCCGACTGCTCGGACGTCTGAGCGTGATATTCAGAAAGTTTGCGAAGTATATTGACTTTGAAACTTCTAATGGTTTCGATGAGGTGGTACTGGTGGTGACAAGCCATTTGGGTCACGCGGCGGCCTTTCATTTCGAGTTCCCAGTCCGGCATCTGCATTCGTTTCGAAATGCGAATCGCACCTGACCGGCCGACGAACAAGCAACGAACACCGCTAAACGGGTTCGTTAAAGCCGCGGAGCCACTTTGCTACGAATCAGGATTCTTCGATTTCGACACAATCATACAACTCTTTCTCTGTGAATCGCATTTCGAGCCGTTCGCGGTCACAGTTCTCATATATGCTCTAAATAGCTCTTGTGGAGGCGCCGCCGGTTCAGCTGGCCGGTTTCGGATTCTTCCACATCATGATGCTGATTTTTTGGATTCTTTTATATGTTGAAATATAAAGTACGGATGTTATAAAACAATGGATTCCAGGTAAAGAACTCATGGAGAAGACGAACAGGAAAGCGAATCTACGCTGGTGATAAGTTCGGTCAAACTGGACATTTCGTTTTCCGATGATGCCAGCCATACCAACGAAACGCAACTTGGATCATCTCTCGTTTACTCGACGTCGTTCATCAATGAGTCGAACTCCGGTCGCGGACCTGTCATAATTCAATCTATGATGTACTCGTGGAAGGATTCTTCAGAGGAACGAACGGTTGGATTGCGTTAACTCGGTTTGATTGGAGTATCTATTTTACTTCGAAACGGATCAATTCGTCCGTACGATGACCGTCGGAAGATGCTTATTTTTTGAGCGTACAAGGACGTAATTCCGCCATTTGGTGCGTTCCGTTATCTGTTCTCGAGACATTGTCCGACATCCGCAAAATTATTGTATGTAGTACAATGAAACACATGTATTATCAACGGCTTCAGGTAGGCAACCTGTCGCTAAAATTTCATGTATTTTTCGTTTATGCTTGTCAGCTAGAAAATCGCCTTCATAATAACGTTAATGAACGCGCACGAGAGTGCGCTTCCGCTTCATCAACGTTGGCGTATGCTTATGAAAATCAAAAAGCTAAAATTGTTGTTTAAAAAATCTCCTGTTTTTCCTATATATTGAATGCTCCTATCGTTACACGCGAAGGAAACCCGCTCAGTTCGTCCTAATCACACGACTGCAGCAAAGCCATTCGACGCAAAAACAATCGTCATTTTTTCTGAACGTGCAGAAATCGAGCGAAAACGAGCGAAATCCTGCAAAAATCTATCAAAACGAGTGCAATACCGTACTCTAATCGGCTGTAAACGGGCGAGACGTCGTCTGAGTGCCGCTGAGCCGACATGCACAAAACAACCAGACCCATCATACTAAAGGTACAAGTTAACGCGGTGCCGACGCCATCCTCGACGAGGTACCCGTTGCGAAGAGTGGGATTGCGGATCATGAATCCGGGGTATACAACAGGAACATGTGTTCCTATTTTTGAAACCCAGAGGAGTGACTCACAATGACGCGATACGTCGACCGCGGCAACTTGAAATGGATTCCGTTTCTCATGCCTGAACACAATGCGATGCTCAAACAGTATTACCGGGAAGTACATCAACTGGATGTCCCGAATTACGACGAGCGACTGGATCCACAAATCGAAAATGTGTTGAATGATGCCATCTTTAACGGAGGGCTCCTCCGCATCGTCGCGCATCGAAACGGGATCGAATTCAAATTCGATGCCTATGTTGAGAAACTCGACTACCAGACGGATAACATCACGCTACGCAAGAGTAACTTCCAAGAGGAAAAAGTAAGGTTCGATCAGATGATCGGAGTATCGAAAGTATTCTGAGTATATGCCCATCACGCACGGTGATTTCCGCACAATGCGCGGATTCATCGAAAGCGAATACGACACGAAAACGTCCGATTCAGACATAAAATTGTCGAAAATGGACAGAAAATGAGCGAATTCGCTTGTTTTGGTGGTCGTATTCGGGGTAATATACTTATAGAAGGATACAGGTACTATCCGGACCCGCCCAGGGGCAGCACGTCTAACGCGCTGATAAAACATACTGAGGACCATCCCGGCTGGTGATTGTCCAGTCGTACCTTACGTTTAATTCTCGGGAGTGACTCTGCTGATGCGGGGTCACTCTTTTTGCGTAGAATTCAAACGAAGTGAGGTCATTGATCATGACTAATGATAAATATTCGACGTTCAACCCGGACGTCACATTGCAAGAGCTGACGCTGATGTTCCGCGATATGCTCGTTAAAAAAATCTTGCATCTCGACGTGGCACATAAAGGCACGCCGATTCGCATCAAGTTCGACGAAGGTCATCTGAAGCACTTGCTTGGCCTGCAACACATCATCAAGTCAAAAGATAAGAAGTATCGAGCGGAGAACTTGTACCGCAGCATGCTCAATGGCAACTTCACGATGGAGATGCTCGAAGAAATGAATCCACAAGAATTTCGTAAACGATGGATGCGGATCCAGTGTTTTCAGCTCTTACCGGAGTTGCTGGAGAACGGGAAGTGCGGTGAAGGTACTGCTCAAGGTGATATGCGCAACATCAAGTTCTTCATCTATGATGAAGCGCTTGGTCGATACATCTATATGGGTATTGTGAAGGAAAAGACATCTGATTTTTACGTACCCGTGACGTTTGTCGAAGATGATAGCAACTATCCTCGATATGCGAACCGGAAGCAGGCACCGATCAAAGGAGTTACAATCTATGATCAGAACTCGGTGCTCGATCAATAGACACGCAATGAAGGACGTCGTCATGACGTCCTTTTACTTAGCGATGGAGCGTCTTGTATACTATTTAAACCTTGTGCCTTTGTTGTGGTGAAGTAGGAACCCAAGTATAAAAGTTGAACGACAAATCTTACGTCTGAACATTATACACATGTCTTTGAACGGGATGATCATCGTCATTTTACCAAACATCTGTGAATTCTTTCTCCCACATATGGATAGAGAACGGTCTGACATAAAATTGACTGACCATACATAAATGAAAAGGAAGCGACAATACATCTTTTCCCCATTCAGCCCTAGATTCACTAATCCTTAGCACTGATTTTCCGTATAAATGATTTTGCTCAGAGGTCCTGTAGACCGTCGTGAATCACGTCCATGAACGAATAGAGGGGTGGTCATCGTCCAAGTCGAAAAACGGATCCTTAGTCGATGTCGATTGATAATAAGTTCGTCGCGTATAGATAGACGGGTTCCTACAATAGCTTACTACTGCCAATAGCACCTTGCATACATCTATAGTATTAAAGAGGACACTCAAAACACATACGCTAGGAATATATGGAGCAAGGGGATACAAGACAAGAAACAGGAAACTCTTAGAGCCAAAAAACCTTGAAGTTATTGCATCTCTAGCTCGTAAGTTCAATCACTTCAGAAGCAGGCGAGAGACCCCTTCTTTTTCTTAAGAAGGAAAAGTCCTTCGTGTAGCCCCCTTACACGTCCCCGCCTCGTCTATCCAAATGATTATTCATGCCAGTACGATTTATGCAACTCAATCGAAGAAGAATTCTATAGATTATAAGATGGAAATTACTCCAGGACAGGATTGGTAGGCTAGAGGGTTGAGGTCAATCTATCTCACCTTTCTGAAGAACTATATCACTCTATCCAACTAATAATTGTGTTATGTACTTAAAATCACCCGCTTAATTCACTTGTGATAATTATCTGTTATCACAAGTAGTTATTTGTTATACTGTTTAGAGAGATATGATGTAATACAATTATTAATTAATTGATTACATTTTAAATACGTATGTATATAAGTCATAATTGAATGTAATACGTAAATAATCGGTATTTTACTTAGCAAATGAACAAAAAAGGTGTCAAAAGAGGAAGCGTTGAGCAGAGAGATCGGAGGATAGTTGATGAACGAAGAAGAAATGAACGAAATCGTGATTAAAGAAGAAGCAGCACTGGCATTTGCCGATAGCCGGGAAAAGCTACTCGCAGTGCTTGAGAACGATCATTTAAATATGGAAGCACTGAGCGATCTTGAGATCTTCGAACTGTTCTGGGCGACGGAGTTGTTTCCGATTTATAGTCAAAAAAGCCCGCATACGAAGCGGGCCTACAAACAAGATCTCGATTATATTCTCCGCTTCTTTGTGACGAAGACACAGGGCGTCAAGCAGCTGACGATCCTCAACCTGCACGAGTACTTAAAAGACGTCCATGACCAATATGCACCGCGGACCGTTAAACGACGCAACGCCATGCTACGACGCTTCTTGCGCTTCCTGCATGTCAACGATTATCATGCGCGCGACCTGTCGCTGCAGGTGAAGGACCAGATGAAGCCCGAGCCTCTCCGCCGCGAAATCGATTTTGACGAGATAGAAGCAATTGCCCTCGCCTTTCGTCACACCGTGAAGCAGAAAAAGAATCGCGAGCTGTTACAACTGCGTAACGAGACAATGGGCTACTTGTTATTGACAACGGGAATGCGTGCTTCTGAGTTACTAGCATTGCAGTTTAAACATGTTCAAGAATCACATTCAATGAGATACATCGAATTTAAAGGAAAGCTTGAAAAATGGCGGCGCATACCATTATCTCAAAAATCAATTCATCTCATCGATCGGCTAAAGCAACTAATGCAAATTGAAGGAGTAATGAATCCTCATATTTGTTTTAATATTCGTTCTAAAGATTCTTCTATATCATACGAAGCATTAAGACTTATCGCTCAATTAGCCTCTAAACAATTGACATCACAAAAAAATTCACCACACTGGTTTAGACGATCTTTTATCACAAAGCTATTAGCAAATGGTATTCCTTTATATGAAGTCATGAATCTTTCTGGACACAAATCCATCATGACCACTAATGCATACCTACAACAATTAAAAAAGGCTAATTTAATTGTGATACCTTATGATTAACATAAATATTCAGATTGTAAGTAAACTCTCATTTCGTAATTGAAATGAGAGTTTAATGTATATATCGACCGCTAAAATATTTAAAAAACCTAAGAATTTCAGGATCAATTGTTCATTTTTCGAAGTTCAGGAAAATGAAAAAAAGTATCGTTTGAAGTGTTATTTCAACTCTCATTAGTGGGGCCAACACATGCCATGCTTATCTTTTGCATCGCGAATATACGTTCAATTGTCTACAGGCTCTTTCGATACAGCGTACGATTCCACATTTATATATCTGAGTTGTTCGTATTAGTAAAAGTCTTTCAACTTTAATATCTTTTTTAGCTTTGTCGAACATTTTACCTAATTCTTAAAAACTAGTTTTTCTTAATGTATAATAGAAAAAAATAATATTGAAAATAAATTAAAGTAAATAAAAAAATAATTATATTAATTAGCAATTTATAATGATTAGTATATGAAGTTTTTTTAGAACTGATCTAAATTTTATTCATACAATATAGTTTAGAAAGGAAGTAAATATGTCCAAATTATCTAATTCTGAAATAGAGCGTCTTGCTGTTAATAGTATCCTTAACGAAGGAATTCGTCCAAATTCATTTTTAAGAATCGATATTCCTGTAGGTGATAAAGCTCCATCATTCGACGGATCGATTACTATATTTAAAGACAACAGCGACAAAACTGAAAGTTACATAAATGAAGTTCCTGTTCAAGTTAAGGGAACACAAGTAACTAGATTTAGTGAAAAAACCAGAACATTTAGTTTAAACACTACTCATTATGAAAATTTTTATAAAAGAGGCGGATGTTTACTTCTTGTTGTTGAAGTTTTAAATCATTACACAACTAAGATTTTTTACAGACATTTGCTTGCGATAGATCTTTATGAAATAAGTAGAGATTATGGTCATCAAGGGACACATTCAGTTCGCCTAAGGGAATTAGAGAATACTACACTTTATAATGTTTGTATGATTTTTTCTGAACAAATGATTTTACAACCTAAAGTGTTAATAGAGTCAAATAAATTAAAAGAAGCAAATTTCGAGAAAGTTATGTTGACAAGCCCTACATTTCATCCTAAATATTTTTCAATATCAGAAATATTCGATCACAGTTTTTATCAATATGGTATTAAAGATGATATGGAAATACCATTAAGAACTGTTAGTATGACATCTGTTTCTTTCCCAAGTATAGAAACAATCGAAATACTTGACAATAAAATTGAAGCTTTTATTGAAACAAAAATAGATGCTTCAAAAAATTTGAATATTAAGATTGAAAACACAGTTGAGATAAGAATCGACACAAAAACAAACAAAATAAAATTTATTGTTTTAAGAATTCATTCGATAAGTTCACAAATAAAAGTTCTTAAGATTTTGGAAAAAATTTTTGAAACAGGAATAATTCAATTCAGTAGTTTTTATGGAGAAATTGATAGAAAAAAGTTTGAAGAACAATTAATAAATTTAAAAAAAGATCTTGATTTTTGGAATTTAGCTGCTGAAATTTTCTCGGAATTAGGGGTTTCTTTAGATAACGAGTTTGAAAATTCAGATAACATATATAGTGAAATAAATTATTTGAATAAAATGATTCGCACGCATGATTATAGTAAAATAGTAGTGAAAAATCCTGAAAAACCTAGCTTTTTGACACATTATGTTGGTGGAATTTATTTAATACTTTTTTACAAAGCTTCATTAAATGATAAATTTACTAATCCGTTTACAGAATTTTTTTTAAACAATTCTTCGATAGCAATGATTGTTGATTCGCCACCAAAATCAATATTGATTAGTCCGTTTCTATTACTAGAGGAAGAAACTCTGATACACGCAAAAAACCTAGATTTTGAAATAATAACTGATTCTTACAAACTTATTGATCTAGAAAACATAGATTCAGTTTTTGGATTAATTAATAACTTTTGTTTACGGTGTTTAAAAACATTTGATTTGACTTCAGATGTAAGGTTTATAGATTTAATTTTACCTCTATTTTCAATATTAGAAAAAAATACAGAAATTAAAGATTTAAAAGATATTATATTTATAAACAAAATGCAGACTAACCTGAGAAAAAATGGCTCTTTTAATGAAGAAGAATTTTCTTCGATCCTTGATTTTAAAATTAGTACTACTATTGAAGATAATAAAAATATAGAGCTTATTTTTTGTTTAAATGTATTATTAAACAATCAAAGAGAAGCTAAACACTTTTTTGACCTTTTTACTGATGAACAAAAAAATGTATATGAAGAAATGCCTATTTTTACTTATTTTAAGAATTAATCATTCTTCATTAATTTAAATAGAAAGTAGTGATCAAGACTAAGTAATTGTCTCGTCGCCATATATGAATTTGAAAAGTACTTGACATCGTTGAAACTACTTTTATGTGATTGGTCACTTGGGAAATAGCAGTTGAATTGATTAAAGTGTCCAACTAAAAGGCATATAGACAGGTTTCATTTATAGCCGAAAAAGATTGATTGTCAGCAAAAAATATAGCGCACAAATAATCGGACTCTGCTGTTTTAGTCAATCACTGATAATAACTATTCTCCACTCTTTTCGACTTAGAGTAGGACTTAAACATGCGGCTTGGTGATACAACAAAACGCCGGATTAAAGATAAACTAACGCTAGCATTTTCCGACAGCAGTGAGAAATTACTGGCTGTGATCGAGAATAATCACTTTAACATATAGGCACTCAGCGATCTCGAGATTTTTGAACTATTCTGGGCGACGGAGTTATTTCCGATTTATAGTCAAAAAAGCCCGCATACGAAGCGGGTTTATAAACAAGAAATACTTTAAGAGAACGTTCTTATACTATAGGGGTGTTTTCAGCTTTTATTACTTTAATTGCTATGATTTTAGCAGTTTTATCTTTATATGTTTCTACAGTAGGTCTTAGTGATAGTAAAAAAGATGGAGCTTTAGAATTCCTAAAGAACATTATTTCAATTTTTTTCTGATCATTTTATTATTGTGTTTTATTAATAACTATGATTTTATTAATCAAAAATAAATATTCAAATATTAAAGACTAGGTATATTTGTTTAAAACTATACTATTATGCAAAACACAGATAATTCAAAAAAAAAAATTTCACTTAATAATATTGAAAAAAGGGAGAAAGATTTCCATAGTAACATTGGAAATCTTTCTCCCTTTCAATTAGGGAATTATATGCGTAATAGAAACTTTATTTTGCAATACAGTTGTAAGATAAAACTGATTACCATTTCAATTTTTTAATATATTTTTTACGATTTACTCATTGCACGTCTAGGTTCTTCGGAATATTCATCGTTTAGAAAATCTTTAACGGTTAAATTATACTTTTCTAATAAGCTTTGAATTGTTCTTTCCGATAAATCGTTAAGTTCAAACGCTCGAAACTCTCTATAAAATCTCCTTACATTTCCAACTAATGCATATAATTTATTAGATTTCATGATTTGAACAGATTCATTAAACCCTGCTGCACTGGATATTAATCTGGTAGAAATTATTATTATATTCTTTCTATTTCTATCCCCATAAACTCTTTCAAACCAAGCACACGCATTATTCATTTGACCAGTTTCTTCTTTATTTATTGAATCTCTATCTACTTTAACATTATTTTTACACTCAATAAGCAAAAACGTATCATCATTTATTTTCCAAAGATTATCGGGTCCTTCTTTCCATTCTTTATCCGGTCTTTGACTTTCAAAACCTAACATTTTGGCTAATTGATCTAACGACTGTTCAAAATTATCCGAAGATACACCGAATTTTAATTTACTTAAAATACTATCTACTTCTACAGATAATTCATTATAATCTTCAAATTTACGAACCCAATTACAAATATTTTCTATTCTTTTTAAACTCAAAGAGCTAATTTTACTAATTTCCATTCCTTCAATTGGCTTTAATAAATATCTATTCTTTTTTTGTGCAATAACTTGCAATCTATTTGATTCTAATTTAGAAAAAGGATAGTAGTATCTTGCCATTTCTTGAAGGTACCAACCTCTTTCTTCATCTGTTTTAACATATGAATCAATTATTGTTTGGATTGTTTTAGCAGCTTTTTGATGTTCTCCGTTATAATATTGCTCTTCTGCAATTCTTTCTAGTTCAAAAATATTTAGAGTATCATGAGTTGGTTGAATTAGCCCTACTTCATTCATTCTTTCTGTATAAAATTCTTTCCATCCTTCATCCCTTGTTAAAGATTGATTAAGCAATTCTCCAAGAGCTCGCTCAGGTTCTTTCCCCTGTTTAATATCTTCTTTTGCAAACTCAGCAATTTCTAAGCCTAACTCAATTTGAGTTTTAGTCTGGGTAGAATAATTTTGTCTAACCTCTCGGTTTCTTACAGCCTGTACTAATTCTGACCCTATTAAAATAATTACACAATAGTCCTTTTCGCCTCGAACAGCTCTACCCAAACCTTGTTCAATTGTTTGGGTTAATTTTTTGTTCGCAACTATGCTGTTTCCGACTGTACTTTCAAGATACCTATCAAATAGGGAGGACGAATATGGTTTAGAGTCAATTATTAGTACTCTACAAGTGCTATCAGGTAAATCTATACCATCATATCTATTTGCTATCACAAGTGTTCGATCAAACTTCTTTTCTTTTAGATTCCCAATGTCGGTTACAATACTATCTTTAGTTGCTATATTTGACTTATAAGCTTTCCAATCTTTTGTGTACTCAAATCCAGGAACTAAAGCTACCATACCGAAATTCTTTTCTCTTGGCTGACCAAAAAACTTTACCATTTCAGTTCTAGTTAATGATTCGTCAATTAATGACGGAATGAGAATCATTTTTTCCCCAGACCATTTTTCATTTTGAATCGATAGTGGATTTTTTATAACTTCCAAATTCAAACCTAATCCTTTGATTAAAAAAGAATCATCAGTAATTGTAGCCGACATAAAAATCCGGTGACTTGCTTTAAAAAATGATCCAAACATATGCAATGGGTTTTTATAAGGTGCTATCTCTAAGCTTTTACCAGATATAACACATTGACACTCATCAATAATATCTTTTAACACTGGCCAACTGAATTTAATATTTTGATTATCACTATATTTAGAAAGAATATCCGAAACTTCCTTATGTAGTTCTTTCCATCTCCAATATGGTATTAAGGACAATGCATCAAAAGAGTTTCTTTTGATGTCAGCAAAAGTACCTGCTCCTTGATTTTGAATATCATCTGAGAATAGTTCAAAAATTTCTTGGTATGCATGAGAACCTTGAGGTAGAGTTATTTTAAAAGAATTTTTAATTACTTCAATACAGGCATGAGCGTCATCTAAGAGTATTGTTGCTACTGGAAGTGATTTTGCTCCAATTTTAAATTTAGTTTCGCCATTAAATAACTTTTGAACAGTCGTAATCAAAATTGCATTAGAATCTATAAACTCATCTGGAAATTCTTGATTATCCATTCTTACAAACTTGATTCCAAAACTTAAGGCCTGTTCACATGCTTGATCTACAAGCTGATGATTGTGACATAAATACAACGCTGGACCTTTATCTTCATTCAATTTTGATTGCAGCATTAATAATCCAGTTATTGTTTTCCCCTGTCCTGTATGCAATTTCATAATGACATCTTTTTTATCTTTAAAATCAGTAAACCATCTTTCTAAAATTTGTGTTTGAATTGGTCGTAGTGGACCTTTTTCTGATGTCCTATCTAAAGTTTCATAAATTTCAATTGGATTAACTTTCTTTTCAATTACTTTTTGATTTAATCTGGTTTTAAAGTTTACCATCATAACCTCCAAATTTATAATATAACTTTAATATACATTAAGAACCTTAAATAATCCATTTTTACATTAAATTTTGGCATAAATAAACAGTGAACTCTAAAGAATCCTTAATGAACAAAGTTCGATAGAACTTTGTTCATTAAGGATTCTTTTTGGGGAGTGTCAATAAAGTTTATTAATTTACAGTTACGTTTTGTATCAACAATTTTTTTTAGCATGCTTACCTTTTATGATTTCTTCATAAATAAACTATATTTATTTATTTATATGCTGTAGTGACTTGGGGGATTGAATCATTGATGTTAATGATGTCGTATAACTAACTTGTTCTACATAATTAATTTAACGACCCATTTAATCGTTAATTACAGCGCCATTTCAATTCATATGCATAAATTGTTTGCCTTAAAAATTATAAGTATCTCAATCTCATTTAATGTTCTTATTTCTTTTTAAATTAGGCGTACTATCAACAATTAATTGTCTTCAGTGAAATAAAAGCTTTTTTAGCGTAAGCGTCGAATAATTTAGCATTTTTTATTTCGATTCCGTACGGTGTAAGTTCATTCCTTCAATTAAAAATATTGACAATTTTTGAGTAGAAAATGCCTGTATTTTATTAAAATTAGTATTTGAGCGTTGCAGGCACTTTGTCAGAAAAGAAGTATAAATTACTAAACCTATTATTTCTTGTAAGTATGTACAATAGACATACAGAATACATAATATTATTGAAGGAACTGAATTTATGAACATCCGAAAAGTATTATTTCTCGTCGTAATTGCTTTTGTCTATCTTTTACTCTTCACTATCACCTTTTGGAGTCTCATTGGCTTGTTGATCTCAGCAGTTGGTCTATACTTTTACTTTAAACCAAGGCTTCGAAATCAAGTGAAGTACCCAACCTTTGTCGTTTGGTTAGGCGTATTCATTGCTTTTGCAATTTCTATCTATATGGTAGACAGAATAAATGAGCCTCAAAAAATAGAAGCCGGGTCTTCTACCAAGGAAACAAAGATGTTGGAATCATTAAAGATAGAGTCAAGGGAGTTAAAAACATCTTTAAAGGACACGCAACTTAAACTAAAAGAGCAGCAACAAGAAACGAAAAAATTGAAAGAAGAGTTAGCACGAGAAAAAGAGTTACGTTTGCAAACCGTTGAAAGCTACAAGGAAGAAGCAGACAAACGTGCTGCTTTAGAGAGTAAGCTCAAAGAAGAAGAGACGAAGCATATTGCTGCAAAAGAGAAAATTGACGAACTTGAAGCCTCTTTAGCAAGTAGCGAATGATAGCTGAAGATGAGAGTATATCTGATGAGGATTACGTAGATGAAGCAGATACAGAAGTAGCAACTGATCTTGAATACGATCCTTCTGGAGCAGATCGCGACTGTGGTGATTTTTCCAGCGCCCAAGCCGCTCAAGATTTTTATATAGCTGCCGGAGGTCCTGCAGTTGATCCCCATGATTTAGACCGCGATAACGATGGAAATGCATGTGATTGGAACTGATGTCAGTATTAAATCTCTTTCGTACTTTGAACTGCATAAATTCCTCTTTTATTCAAATTCAACTTTATTTTATTTAAACAAATTAAAACTGATATACGATGAATAAAACCGTAGAAGATATCAAGCATACCTTCTCTATTGAAGAGTTTTTGGGTCAAATTTCTACCGCTTTGTTTCGATCAATTGGTTGTCTTATTCATTCTAAAAAGTGTGCGCCGGCGCACACTTTTTTATTACATGACTTATGGTAATCCCAAAAGGCTCGCAATTTGTGTCTCGAATAGCACATGGGAGAACATTCCATCCATCTTCCATCAATCCACTTTGTTCTTCAAACGATCAAATCATCTCATTAAAAACTGTATTCTAGAGTGCACGTTATCTTGTTTCACGTGAAACATCTTTATCCATTCGAGGTTTTTGATTATTATGTACCGTCCTTAAACTCTTCTCGTCATATTTTATGGACATCGCGATGATGATCTTTAACCTCTTCACTTCAGTCAACTCAAGAATAAATGACACATTGATAACTAGTCGTTTTATTTTTGGAAGTTAAATTAAACTTCAGCTATTCCTCATGACGAATCAATTTTTAATGTTGAATATGGTACGTGAAATAACAAAGGGTATGCACTGGCGCATACCCTTTGTTATTTCCCTTTCACTTTTGCGGAATACTTATCTTTTTCATACTTAGTTTTAAATTTCAAATTCAAATTGCCCTCTATTTTACATGATCATACATTAATCTTATACGTTTAAAGATAATGATTTTATAAAGCGAATGAACTTCTGCAGACTCTTGCTACGTTTCTTTTTCAGGCTAACTATAAATTCTATTCGTACAGGCATAGATAAATCAGATTGGATGATTCCCTGCATCGTTTTTCGATTATCTAAAATCCGCTTCGGTACGACACTCATGCCCATTCCTGACTCTACAGCATTTAGAATAGACTCGAGTGTATCGAACTCCATTATTCTAGAACCTGTATATCCCTTGTCCTTCGCGACTTCAAATGTTTTGTTTCTGTACATACACGTAGTGTCACTATTGACGATGAGCGTCGGGCATCCATCTTCTTCAAACTTGAAGTCCTGAGGTGATAAGACTACTATATCTTCAGTTAAACTATGTACGGACTCAAAGCGTTTTTCGTCGAATAATCCGTTGACAAACACGCCATCTATTTCACTATAGAAGAGCATTTCCAGCAATCGTTGCTTGTCTTATGTCTTCATCGACATACCAATGTCATCGTTCTCTTTCATGAAGAGCAAAAAGAGTTTTAGAAGCAACGCCTCCGATATAGTCTGTGTTGCAGCGATGACCAAGTATTCTCTCCATTTATTTTTATTGATTGCGGATTTCGCATCCTGCATCAACTTTAGGATGTCCTCAGCATATTGGTACAGCGTAGTCCCTTCTTCTGTCAATTTCACTCCACGATTACTCCGAATCAGTAAACGAGCACCTAGCTCGTCTTCAAGAAGCTTTATCCGCTGACTGACGTTCGATTGAACATAACCCAACTTCTCAGCTGCTTTCGAAATCGAATGTATATCTGCTACATGCTTGAAAATCAATAAATCCTGGGTATCCAATAGCATCATTTCTTTCTGACATCACTCGTAGTGATATCCCGTTCATTATCAAGAATTATACTCTCGTCTCGAATAGAAGCATAATGATATCAATCACATAGGATGAGAGGAAGATTGTCAATGAATTTGAAAGATAAAGTAGCTATAGTGACAGGAGCTGGATCCGGTATAGGGCGTGCAACAGCGCTCCGTTTAGCCGCCGAAGGAGTAAATGCTATCGTCAATTACAGTCAGTCTGAAGAAGGGGCATTAGAGGTCTTAAAAAAAATTATGAACGATGGTGATGTGGCAATTCCTTATCGAGCAGATGTCTCAATAGAACACGAAGTTCAGGATATGGTCACCCATACCCTCATGGTGTTTGGAAAGATTGATTTTTTGGTGAACAACGCAAGCATCACGTCTCAGATCCCCATGAATGAACTGGATGAAGTGACCGGAGAGGTATGGGATTCTCTCTTTACTGTTAATGTAAAAGGTATGTTCCACTGTGTGAAGACGGTCGTACCACCACATGAAAAGACAATCCGCAGGTGCAATCGTCAACCTAGGGAGCGTAGCCGGAGTGAACGGGATCGGTTCTTCTATTCTTTATGCAGCCACTAAGTCAGCCATTCATACGATGACACGCTCACTTGCTATCTCACTCGCATCTGACATTCGCGTTAATTGTATCTCTCCGGGAACGGTCACCACGCGTTGGTGGGCTGGGACTGAGGGACGGATGGATGGTTTAGCAGGTAATCTTCCCTTTCAGAAAATCTCCACACCGGAGGACATCGCGGAGGCTATTCTATTCCAGTTGACACAATCGTCCATAACGGGACAAGTCTTCGTGATTGATAACGGCCAAACGCTCTAAAGTTTAAATATTGTAAGATAGATCTAAACCGATGTCTTTTTTCATAAAGTGTGCGCCGGCGCACACTTTTTATCTAATTTCCCCACTCTTCTTCAGACATGCTATGCTAGCTATATCGAATTAAGGGGGCGTGCATTATGGACTCTACCTCATCCGTCCAACATAGACAACTTGTTGTATCTCAAGCAGCAAAGACATTGCTCGAGAACGATGTGACCGAACAACTAATCTCCATTGATATCATGGATGTCGAAGCCTATGTCAATCAACTCTATGAAGAATATTATGAATTTCAAAATGAAGAAGATGTTTATACCAAGCTCCGTTATTATTCCTTTAAGAAATTAAAACGGCGCTGGGTACGGGCAGCCGTAAAAAACTATGTAGAGAATAAAGGTCCGATGAAAGAACTACGAGGACTTCATAAAATGTATCTTGAGTATTGGGACATTGCGGGCAAAGAAGGATTTCAACGAAAGTTCTCAGCTGATAGTGTTGAAAAATTGATGCAGGAACACATACAGGAACTTGAGGAATGGGCAGAAAATAATAACTTGCTAATTCATACGTATCCGCATTGGGGACAAAAAACGAAGAACCAGCAAACGACAACGATGCGGACCGATATTCTAATGGTTATTGGAGAGGTTGCGAAGGAATTGAAACGTGCGCAACCAAAAGCACACGTTGCCACTTCTACCTCGATTACGGTACCGTTCTTTGGAATCGCTGATCGCATGAAAAATACGACGGAAAAGTTTAATCAAGGAGAAGGTATGTTGACGGACTTATCTCTTGATCTCCACGACTTCTCCGCTGTCGTTCCTAAATACAAACAAGGTATTCCGGCAAATTTATCCGTTCTCGTCAGTAATGAGTTTCTTGCAGAACTCGACGGTAAAGTCCCGGATCTTGATGCTCGTGATTTTGAGGCCTTTAACGAAATTTTGTCATATCGCGATGTAACGTTTCAAACGAGTCGAAAGATCGTCTTCCCAATCTCAAAACTTGTCAAAAAGATTTATGGAAACGATAGCGGGAAAAGCTATACCCTCACAACCCAACGTCTTGTAAAACTCGGTTATTATCGCGTAGCTGTTAGAAATGAGGAAGGGGACCTTTCGATCTTTGGTCTCTTCTCCTCGGTTAAAATTAGTAATACCTCTTCTGTTAAGCGGGACACACAAATCACTGTCACTGTCTCAGAGGAAGTCTATGATGATTTATTAAAACAACAGATCATCAGTATCTATGGAGAGCAAATTGAGCGGTTAAAAGGAACATTCGCTTATCATCTCTCCTTTGTACTTCAAAAGGAGCGACTTAACTCGTATCAGTTAAACGAAGCAATGCCTGCGAAACGGCATTGGCGTCAGTTTACCCACTCGATTCGATTTAATAAGAGTCGAAAAGCAGAAAACTTGAAAGAGCTTGAAACTAACTTGGATCGTATCAAAGAACTTGATTTTATCATTCAAGATTGGCATCGGTCCGGTGACTACTATTTCTTATACTTCCATCCCTTGGAACGCTGGGAACATGATGATCGCCGCAATGCCCTTCTCCTATAAGGAATATCGAGCAGATCAATAGAAAGTAGTCTTCTTCCATTCTTCATAGATTCAAATAAAAGAGCGTATGAGATCATGAATCTCGTACGCTCTTTTGAATACTAATTATGATTCTCCTTGAAACTAAATGAAAGTAATAAGCGTTTTAACTCATATGCCTAACCTACATTGTCTTTGTCCTATTAAATCGAGATTAGCTATCGTGTCATGTTGCCACTGAAAAATATGGTCGCTTTATGATCGCTTTAATAGCAATACAATAATCAAAAATAAGCAGCATCAAGCAATCAGCTGTGCTCATGTATATTTCGCTAATCACAATCATATATTTATATAAACGATCATACCAAAGGATCTGTAATGTAGTACCAACATAGATGGTCGTATATGAAGTAACATATACAAAATAGGAACATATGTTCTATTTGGTTTTTCTATTTTTCTCCTTTTTGTAAGAACTCACATATTATTGAATGTCTTATTCTCAAGAATATCTATTGATCGTACATGTCGAATCGTGTCGGAAAACGACCATTTTTCAAATTCAGACGATATTTACCGTACTGAAACAGCACTTTTTCTTATAATTTCAGCATTTTTGTCGGATTTGACCGTACCGAAACAACACTTCATCGATTTAGGTCGTCGATCACCGTACCAAAACAACAGTTTTATGTTTTGGGTCGTTGATTCCCGTACCAAAATGACCATCTTGCACTTTAGAACACCTTTTAAAAATTATTTTAAAGCGACTATCCTATCCATTTGGTCGTCATATACCGTACTCAAACAACACTTTTGGACATTTTAGTCGCTTTATCCCGTACTGAAATGACACTTTTGATCATTTGGTCGTTATGTACCGTACCAGAATGACATATTGCATCGCTACATGTATGAATTTACTCAAGAAAAACCTCTAGAAAGCGCATCATATAAGGATTTTAGAGATTCTGGTCGTTTTTGACCGTACTGAATTGACATCTATTTTTTACTTGAAAATGGCTTCACATCAACGTTTTTAACACATTGGTCGTTTTTGACCGTACCGAAACCGCGTTTTGACAGTTCCTTTTCTGAACAGGATACTAGTAATAATAGTTCAGAGTAGGGGAGGTGTAGGTATGTCATTTCAACATGAAAATCGTCATGTATTGGTCGCTAATAAATTACTGATCGCGATGAGCGGCTTAACACGTTGGACAAAACGTCAAGACAGTTTCTTATATGAACAGCATCACTATAACATTCCAGGACCTTTCCTGGCATTGAAGTGGACAAAATCTCGTATTCGTCATTTGTTGACGCTTTTATCGCATTGCGATGATCAAGGTGTTCTCTCATTGATGGAAAGTGAAGCATTGGCTCACTATGCGCATACGTCAGTTCGATCGTTACACAATAACCTACGCCTTTTTGAAGCAGTTGGACTTATTCGATACTCGATCCATTTCTCGGGAGTTGTCACCATTGAACTCGTAGATTATCTTGAAAACTACCGTGATCTTTTTGAAGAGAGTGGTACGTACACATCGAAGACCGGTTATACGTCTCTTTGGTGTGGGATGGTGCGCCAACTGATGGATATTGAGCATGTGAATATCCTTCGCGTCGCGTTACGTGCCCTTGTGCAGGTAGAGCGAGATGTGAATGTTCAGTCTCAGGAGAAAGCGACTTTAACATATGATGAAGTACGTGGATTCTTACCGCGTTACTGTGGACACCGTTTGGCTGTAAAAGGGATGCTTAATCAACTATCGCAGTTCTTTAATGTACATTTGGTTGAGAATACGAAAGATTTCTTATCTGCTGTCAAAGAGAACGTTTCGCTTAAGAAGCGCATACATACCGTAACACGTCCTTTAATGTTTCACGTGAAACTTGAAGACCAAATTAATAGCAAGCGCATCCGGGAAGCGGAACGGGCGAGTACGTTGATCAGTTGGTTCAACCTTCGAGAAGTCGCTCGTGACTTCGTAGACTTCGATGCATTGGAAGTTCCGCAAACCTCGCTGCAATCGTTAAGTGATACGTACGGATTTGCTGCATGTGATGCAGTCATTCGTTCGATTCGAAACGATTTCTACCAATACGGGGACCGTCTTGAAGATGCAGAACTCTATCGCCTCTTCTTTGAATCACCAATTCTCTATCTAAATGAACGACTCCGAGTCGTATCGGAAAAATTGGCCATTGCATGATGGTCTATTTGTCATGCTTTTTTTTGAAAATAGTCGTGAAAAGACAACAAAACCGCGCCATTTTAAGTCTTTTTGATCGAATTCATCGTTATGCTACTCATTGTATTGATCCATCCAAGGACAATATCAATATGCCATACTATTTAGGAAAAAAAACAAATTCTATTGTTAAAAAAACAGCTTGTTGAGTTGCTTATTCAACTAATTCTGAACGAAATCATTTAATGAATTCACAAAAAACAACACTCTTTGAATTTCTACAAATTGTGCTGTTCGTTTCCCGAATCACAAAATGTCTTGTTTTTGTTGGTATTACAGGCTTGAGACGGTAATTTGTTTTTCTAATTCTTATTAATTCTTTATTAATCTTTTTAATCTCTTCCAATATGTTAAATCATAATAATCTGGTAGATCACGGCTTATTATGATGGAGAATCAAATTAAAGTATAAAGAAGCATTTTAAGAACGTAGACAAAAACATCTAAGTAGAAAAGCTTAAATAACCTGTAAACATTTCGATGTCGAAATGTTTACAGGTTATTTAATAATGTATACATAAAATTTTATACATATCATCCTTTGAGTACTGATAATCATTGAAATTATTATTTTCGTGTGCCATGATGAATGAAGAAAGGGGAGAGATGATGAATATTATGACGTTTTACATATCAAAAGGAGGATCCGGTAAGACAACCTGTTCGCTCAATATGGGTCATGCCCTTGGTGAACTCGGGTATCGTACGCTTCTCGTTGACTTAGATCCGCAGGGATCATTAAGTAAGTTAATGCTGAAAGAGTCGGACACGATTCAATACATGACGCTGTACGACGTCCAAGCGAAAGGATTAGCGATTGAAGATATCTTATTTGATGATGAAAAACACAACATTAGTCTTCTTCCCTCCAATGAACGAAATGCCCGTTTAATCAATTTAATATCTGAACAAGATAAGATTTTTCTATTAAAAGACTTACTATCTCCTCTTGCCCATGAGTTTGATTGGATCATTCTTGATTCAGTTCCTTCAATCAATGAATTATCGAAAGTAGTTTTATCGTGCGCAGACGAGGTGGTCATTCCATTTATGCCGAAAAAGCTCGTCTTTGATCAGTTAGGAAGTACAGTTCGAACGATTCGACAAGTGAAGAAGTATTATAATGCTTCTCTAGAGCTAACAGGTATTATGCCAGTCGCAATCGATCTTGGTTTAAAAGGGGATCGCGAATACGCAGAAGCGATGGAACAATTGGCAGCAACAGAGCAATTACATGTGCTGCCTTCTGTACGACGCGCTGCTTTTATCGAGAAGGCAGCAGATAGCGGAAAGAGTGTTTTACAGTATAAGTCGAAAGAAGGTATGGAACTGGCTCGACCATTTCGTGAGCTAGCACTCTTGATGACAGGAGGTCCGAAACATGAAAGCGCGGAATAAACAAATCCATAAAGTAAGACCACAGGATCAACATCCTTATCGGAGTGGATTGACTGATCTGAGTTCTGTCGTGCAGAAGTTACCGGTTTCCCGCGATTTAGAAAATCTCGCAGTCGAGATCAAGGAGTTAGCTAAGATTCAAACGATCTCTGTTTTCGAGATTGGTAAGCGCTTGTCGATTGCTAAATCAGAAATGCATGATCAACAAGAATGGCGCACATTTTTAGAAGTCGTCAACATGTCCAATTCACTCGCCTCCCGATATGTTAAAGCGTTTGACACTCTAGAACCATTTGAAGAACAACTCCAAACGTTACCTGCATCCAAAGTATTCGAACTGATGTATGTCGATGACCCAGAAGACGTTGTTTTAAATGGTTTACCTGTAGAAGAAGGACGGAAGTCATTAGACAGTGCGACAGTACGAGAAATTCGTGCTGCTCGATCAACGACACCTAAAGTAAAAGTCAAATCGTTTCAACAACCGGAAGTGACATCGACCGTCCTTTCTACACGAGTTCCTACAGAAACATCAGAACAGATTCATGTGTTAGCGCGTGCTAAAGGACTCAGCATTAGTGAATACATTTCAAAGATGATCGAAGAGACAATTCAGCGAAACATTATTGAAGATCAGAGTGAGATCGTGGAAGGAGAGAAGGAACAGTGAAAAAAATTGCCTTATATAATCGAAAGGGTGGAGTCGGAAAATCAACGACCACGATTAATCTAGCCCACGCATATGCTCGCCAAGGATTGCGCGTTCTAGTCATTGATGCAGATGACCAAGCATCGACGACAAACGGACTAGGCTTAACCGATGATTACGATGGAAAAGTGCTCCTTGATTGTCTGATTGAAGAATACGATCCGTTGTACGCACCGATTGAACAAGTGATTGTTACCTGTGATTATGAACTAGGAACGATTCACTTAGTACCCACGCGTCGCTCTGCTTCTCCTACCGGACTGACGAGTCAGATGGGGTACGAATACCGCTTGATTGAAGAACTAGCGCGACTTGAAGACTTATTTGATATTTGTTTAATTGATTGCCCGGGATCAACGTCCGCTTTAAACCCATATGCGCGTTGTGCTCTTGTTGCGCAGGACCGGATCGTCATGCCGGTACAGATGCAGAAATTCTCAATGGATGCTGTCTATACAGCTCCGGAAGAGTTAGAAGAAATGAGACACGGATATAAGGAAGATATTCATATCTCAGCATTTATTCCCACGATGGTGAATGCGCGCTCTAAAGGAGATATGACGACCGTGGACGAGTTAAAGGAGTTAGGGGAAGAAGTTGGCATTCCCGTACTAACGACAATCCCGTACATCGTAAAAATCCAATCCTTACAACGAGAAGCACGTCCTGTCCTTGACCATAAGAGTCCAGCGACAGATGCTTACTTACAGTTAGCAGAGGAGGTACTTGCCCTATGAGCAGTCGACGTAAAAAAGGACAAGCAACATTCAAAAGCTTTCAGAGCACAGTAGCTGAAACAACGGTTCAAGAACAGGGAACAGAAGCGTTACGGGAAGAGCAAGTCGAAGCGGTGAAGAAGTTTGCTGCGCCTGCGATGCCAAATCCGTATCAGTCGCTTCCAGCTATCGGCTTATCACGCGTGCTATCAAAACGTCTTCCGGAAGACATGGAAGGTATTATTCAGTACTACAATCATATTGATACGATTCAAGCGACAAGTTTTGTTGAAAAGTGTCGTATTTTAGCACATGCGAATGAAGTATTCCGTGACGCTGAAACTAAAGAAGCGTTTCAGCAGGAACAAGGAAGTTGGAAAGAATTTTTAAATCGAATCGGAATGTCTCATCCTCAAGTCAATCGCTTTATTTCATTTTGGAATGTATTTGGACCAACGATCTTAGACAAGGCGATTCAACAGGACTTTAGTGCTTCTAAATTAGCTGAACTATTAACATGGCCAGAGGATCCAAAAGTCGCCTTACTAGAAGAACGAAAGTATACGACGAACGATGGGGAGTTCACGGTCTATGAAATGACACGTGAGCAATTACGTGAAGTGAAAAAAATGCTGAATGAGCGTAAAGAACAAAACATGATTGATGCAACTCCTATACAGCCAAAACCAGCACGCGTACACGTAGATTTCTCCGATAAAAATGATCCATTGTACCAAACGCTAAAAAAGCGAGCGCAAGATCAAGGTATGAAACCGGATCAAATCATAAGAGCAGCGTTAGAACAATACTTACGCACGTAAATAGATAAAAAGACCGTTCTACATCACAGTAGAACGATCTTTTTATAATGTCATTTCTAACTTCTCATTCATTCTCATTATCGAGAGTTTTCTGTGTACGTTCTCGTAAAACAGCAAGCTCAACTTGTTCGTGAAGGCGACGTTCGAACGATTCTTGATCCCGCTGCGCAATGGTCAATGCCAACGACAGTTTTCGATTTTCTTCTTCTAACTGATCGGAACGCTCAGTACGTGCTTTCAATTCATCGATTCGATCAGTCAATGCTTTATTCTGACGATACAATTGATCGCGCTCTTCCTCTAGTTTAGTAATGTTTCCTTCTAAATGAAATACTTCTCGTTTTAGTGATGTGATTTCTTCTTTTTTAGATACGTCTAATTTTTCTTGTTGCTCTCTTATCTGAACTAATTCATTTTCTGTCTGTTCTAATTTTGCAGCCATATCTTCAAGTTCTTGCTGATGATTAGATACTTTTTCTATATACTCTGCTTCTAAATCTTCCTTAGCTTGTAGCACTTCTGACTCTAACTTAGTAACTGTATCTAAGTGACGAGATTGAATACGTTGATTTTCGTGTTGGAACGCTTCAAGACGTGCTGCCCGTTCTTGAAAGAGAAGCGTGATCTGCTTAAGTGAAGATTCTAATACAGCATCCTCTTCACTGAGTTTCGGATCAATCTCTCTTTGTTCAGCAAGTACAATAAACTCTTCGAAGAGCTGATTGGTTGTAATCTGACGTCCTTTTAGCAATTCACCAATTTTTTCAGTAACTTCTTCTGAGAGACGGAAGGATTTATTTTTCATTTCATTAGATGACATATGTATACCTCTCTTGCTGAATTGATATGTAAAGTATAACATCAATTGTATTATTCACTTAGCCTTTTCTATTTTATAGTGCAGCAAGCCACAAAAGCAAAAATAGAATAAAATTTATATAATATTGAATACTTATAGAAAAGCGATGTATCCATTCTTTTTTAGAGAAGATACACCGCTTTTTATGTGATTAATTTTTTAGTACTATAATACAAAAAAATTAGTTAGCCTTTTATAGCTTTTTACTAGTTCTTTTCAACTTTCCTTCATGATCTCTTTCTAAATATCCTCTTTTTTCAAGCTCAAGAGCATATGCACGTTTATCTATTCCAGATGAATTTTGAAAACGATTTACTAGATCGCGATCATGGTTGACTCCTGAAGCTCTTCTTTCAGCACTTGCAAGTTGTTTATCTCTAATTTCTTTAGATTTCTCAGCCTCTTCTAACATCGCTTTTCCTACTTTTACAGCGCCACTAGCAACAGTAGACCAAAAACCCATAGAAAGACCTCCTAAAATTTACTTTTTTCTATTTTTTAAGATTTGTGCTCTGATTTCAGAGTCATTTTTCCCTTGTGATGCTAAGTTTGCAGCATTATTCCATTCTCTAGTAGTCATTGATTTTAAATTTAAAGAATCTCTCCATTGACTAGCAGCATGACGGTCTGTAGAATTTTTTAAATTATCAATGTTTTTATTCGGCATTTAAATATACCTCCTTTTATTTATTAATAGTATATAATATGAAATCGATATTTACTCTTTTTTTCTATTTAAGATAATTATAAGGATTTAATTTACTGTTATTGTTTGTTTTAAAAATCATATTTTGGATTGTAAAGTTTTAATTGAAATACATTGGGTTTGTTTTCCGTGATTAAGAATGTGGCAGTATTATCCATGATAATCGATGTACTAGTGATTAAAAGGTAAACTAAATAATAAGAAATGCTTCTACTATAAATTGAGGTGAATGATATGGTATCTGTCACACAACGTATTCAAGCAATTAAAAAAATTGACGCTGCTAAGCAACCAAGAGGTGGTTATGTTCCTCCAAAAACACTTAATAAGAAATGTTTTGAAGATGGAGTTGAGCTGTCTTTAAATGAGAACATCCATCCATCGCTTATTGGCATTGTCGTAGATTATTTGACTCGCTTTTGCCAAGGTGATGATAAGGCCTTTGTTTCTCCTATGAATGGAGCATTGGTCGTAAAAGAGCTTGAGTATGCATCAGAACTACGATCGGAGATACACGGGTTAGATGAAGAATCGATTTTTAATGCGTGTAGATTATGCGGATATGAGAGCGTAGCACGTGCTGGAAAACATACGTACGTACCTGTCCAAACGATTAATCCAGATGATGCAACGATTAAGAATATCAAAACAATGGTAACGAGAAGCCTGCATTTTTTTGAAGAATATGGTCCGGTTAGTCAAGAAAGAATTATTTTTGAAGGTGGTTATACAGATATTATCACTAATGGGGATGCGGATTATCTAACTCCGCATGCTCTATGGGAAATGAAAGTTTCAAAAAATGGTCCTACTACCGAACATACATTGCAACTGCTGATCTATTATTTAATGGGATGTCGTTCAAAACTTAAAAATTATTTTGTTGGATTATCCGAATTAGGAGTGTTCAATCCACGATTAAATATAATGTACACTTTAGATATCGATACAATTGACTCGGAAACGATTGAAGTTGTATCTAGACATGTCATTGGTTATTCAAACTAAGGGAGAGAGTTTATGTTATCGATTCATTATATTCCAGGAGAACACTATAAACGTGCTGAGATACATGATCAGTTCGGTGGAAACCGACAACGTGGCATTAGTGCTTCAGCAAAAGAATCCATTATATTTATTTTTTCGGGATCAAGCGGTACGCAATATGGCTATTCAGACGGTTGGAATGAAAACAAGACGTTGTTTATGTACACTGGTGAAGGACAAGTAGGTGATCAAACATTTACGATGGGGAATAAAGCGTTACGCGATCATGTCAATAACTCAAAAGATGTTTTACTTTTTCATCGGGAGCTAAATGGTTTATATCGATTTGATGATCAGCTAACGTTAATTGATTATGAATTGAAACAAGCACTCGATCGTGACGGTAATCCACGTGAAGTCATTCAATTTATTTTTGAATCGGCCACTAGTATGAAGCATAAACTGCTTGAATCAGAACGTTATGTGGAGAGTAATGTGACGATCGAGAACTCGCTTGAAGAATTAAAGACTTTAGCTCTTCAAGATACATCGACAGGAGATGAGTCGATTCAAATAAAACAAGTAAAGGTCAGAAAACGATCAGAAGCGATTAAGCTATATGCGCGAAAAAGAGCGGCAGGAATATGCGAAGCATGTGAACAACCCGAACCATTTGAAGCGAGTTCCGGATCATCACTTGAAGTGCACCATATGTATAAATTATCGGATGGTGGCCCTGATCATCCTGAACATGTCGCAGCAATTTGTCCGAACTGTCATGCTCGCATTCATCGTGGGATAGATGGTAGTACGTATAATCAAGAATTAATAGATAAAATTGATGTAAAGGAAAATCCTTTTCGATTCAGACGAATTTATTAAGATTTAATCAAATGAGAGGTGTTTAGAACTATATTACTAATTTTTTCATGAATAGAGATTGTGCATGAATCAGAAGTTAGAACATCTGTCTGATAGATCCTTTATGAATTACTTCATACCAAAAATATAGTCACCTAGTACATTTTTTTACAACGTTACACTGGGAATCTAAATTATAATAACTTAATAGTTATATTTCGATATAGTTATTAATGAGATAAACGAAAGTAGGCGTTGTAAAAAATGGAACATGCTTTGTTGAAAAATATGCGCGATGTAGAAGCGTATGATAGTTGCTATATGATTCAAACGAGTACAGATGAAATCTGTGGATTGTACGTTGTAGAAGATGATATTTTTGAAGGAAAAGTTTTAGATGGTATGCTCGAATTAGCTGTTAAATTTGAGTCAATTGAAGAGGCACAATCGTTTTTAAATGAAATGAATGAGCATCATATTAGTGGAGTAATTAAAAAAGCGCATATGTTTATTGCAGTTGAAGGTTAAAACGTAACTAATAAAAGTACAGCACTGATGCGAAGCGTGAATAGTGGTTGATTTCATCATGTGAGTGTTCTTAAGCATTAAAATGACCTTTATTAATGCTATACCAGTTCTTTAACTATGTAACACGTGTTTAAGGGTATGCCATGTTTCTTCTAACTCAGGTTTTTCTGGAATATAGATAATCAATCCATCTCGCCCTCTCGTCAAATTGACATGATAGGCATTGCGCTTAATTTGAAGCGGATCTTTAACAGATCGTTGAAAATGCTTTCCAGTCCATCTCCCATTTTGTAGATAAAAATCGTTATCCCATTCTAAAATGGCAAAATCTAATTCAAGACCTTGCGACTGAAATTCGGTTATCGAATAGTGTAATGTTTTGCAGTAGTAGTCAGACGTAGGAACGGTAAAATATTGTGCGATTTTAGAAGGACGTTCGTACCGCTCATTTCTAGGTAAGACCGGTGTTTGTTTTTGATGATCCGCTCCACCTACGCATACAACACCGACTGTTTTAGAGTCATCTGAATAGAGATGACGCGCTACATACTTTGCTTTTTCTAAATGACGGGTTATTCGAAGATGGAAGCGAGAAGAATCAAGGTTTTCAAGAAGACGAGCTGCCGCTTCAATCTCTCCTTCTATAAACTGAATCATAAACTGATTGTAGGTCTGCGCAGCATGTGTACGCAATGACGTATCGAGGTGTAATGTTTCTGATGTTCGTACGTCCGGTGAATGGGTAAAAGTTGTCGCTTCAAACTTACCATAATGACGTTCTTATTTTCTAAAGCGTGATTCCATAATGCAATACCGCCTTCTTCTCCTTTATAAATTTCCTGCCCCTCCCCGACTAATCCAATCGTTACACTCCACTTTTTATCTGTTGTCGCGATTTCCATAATAATATCCGGTTCACTCATATTCGGTGCTGGATATGAAGAGCGTTCAAAAGATGAATTCACTTGATTTTGATCCCAAGCACGTTGCGCTTCATCAAAGATTATAATATGTTCATGCGGAACACGACCGTGTTTGATATAGTCCATCTTATAATTATATAAGCGCGTTTTGGAGGGAATGCTGTAAAACATCAACTAACGGCCCATTTCCTGAAAGATATACGGCATTTTCATTCTCGTGAGCTAAAAGTAATCCCAAAAGCGTTTTTCCTGCACCGGGTTCACCTGTGACGAGAACAAGGTGATGCTCGTTATGATCCTTAGCTTGTTGAATAATCTGCTGAAGCGAGTGATGAATTATTTCAAAATTACTACTATCTATTGCTCGAACCCGAGGTAATGGTTCGTTTTTCATAATTGCACTAGCTGCTTCAAGCATTGAAGGGGATGGAGAATAGTAGCCTTGTAACATATCATGAATACTTAAGACAGGTGACTGTTGTTTAGCTGCTAACCGCCTTAGGATTTTTAATAAGCCATATTTCGCTGCGATGAATATATTAAAGGATTCATGAAAATGGACATGATCACGATTGTCCTTCGTTAAAAGTAATATACCGGAAACAGTTACATGCTGAGATTGAATGGCTGAATGATAGTGTTCCAAGTCGCGAACGTAAAGAGAGGTCTGGATGCATTCCCCATCCGAAATTTGATGATAACTTTTACATTCAATGACAAGGACTTGATCGTTAACAAGTAGCACAATATCAGGTCGCCGACCACCGCCACGAAATAGCTGGTATTCAAATAAGAGTTGCGCATTCAACTCAGGTACTTCTTGAAATAAGTCAACGAGGCATTAGTACGAATCGATCCAAGCGCGTAATTGACTATCTGAAGCATCTGGAATCGAATGCTGTAAAATATCTAAAAATTGATGTTGATCGATCTGTAAAAAATCTAGAATCGTACCGCTCCATCCAACTGACAAACTAATCACTCCAAATCAATTTAAATAAAAAAACTAATTGCTAACTAGAAATAGCTATCGACCCTAATGAAGCTGTTAAATGAGAGAACCTTACCTTATTTTTTATAGATAGATGGAAAAAAAAACTATATAATCCTTTTATAAGCATTATACGATAAAATCATTTCAATAATAAGGATTTTACTAATGGAGGAACATTCCACTATCGATAAGGTGACGAAACACATACTCACAACAATTGAGGAATGTCTCGAAAGGAATAGGATATGAGTAATGAAGTGAATATGGTTCTCTTCGAGTATCTGGCGGGAGAAGGTGACATATCGAATGAGGAAGCTATCGCTATACAAGAAGCAGAGAAACACTTTTATGAGAACTTAATGGTTAATAGCAACTTGGTATTAGCGGATGGGAATAGATTAATCAATAGACGAAAACGATTATGGGGAGTCCTTAAAAAGAAAGGATACGAAGAACTTCCTCATGGACTGCAAGTAGACCTTCGATGGAGTCGGGAAGAAGAGCAGGTTGTTGTTCGTATTGTACTGCAGTGTCGCTATGGATCAGGAACGAAAAAACGTTATCCGACTTATGAAGATTTGATCCGACATAGTCGGCTTTTGAGGATACCTTATCTTAATGAAGATGGATTCCATTATGTATCAGAGTCAGGAATCGAGTCTCCTGAAGCGTTAAAAAAGCAAGTGGAACATGAGCCAAATAAAAATATAGAGTTAGTCTTTATCCATCATGTAGATGTCCGTACAGGAAATCAGAAGAAAGATCTGACTCAACTACTACGCGAGGCAATTCAGCGAATGGTACCAAGTTATGAAGCCATTTTAGAAGCTGCACCAACGATTCTTATGGAACAACCACCCATGATCACTAAACATATTGAAGGAGGAAGACATGTGCATCCTAAGAATATGATCCTTCAAGGCCCCCCAGGTACGGGAAAGACGTATCATACGGTCTTATATGCTGTTGCCATTATTGAAGGAAAAGCTATTTCAGATATTAAACAAGAAGACTACATAGAAGTAAAAAAAAGATATGCAAAATACCGAGATGAGAATCGAATTGCCTTTACAACTTTTCATCAATCGTATGGATATGAAGAGTTTATTGAAGGGATCAAACCCGTTATAGCGACAGATACGAACGAGATCGGATTTAACATTGAGTCTGGTGTATTTAAAGAATTTTGCGATCTTGCTGCTGCCGATCATCGTTTTGGTGGATATGATATATCCATTGATGGGGAAGCGCGTATCTGGAAAGTTTCTTTAGGCGGATCAGGGGATCGTCCTCTCAAGAAGGCTTGTTTTGACAAAGGGGTCATGCGAATTGGTTGGGATCATTTTGGCGAAGACCCATTCAATAGTACGTCTACTATGAATCCTTCGGAGCGCAGTATTTTGACATACTTCTACGACACCATGAAAACTGGTGATATCGTTCTATCGTTGAAAGATGAACGACATATTGATGGGATTGGTATCATCGAAGGTGAAGTCGAATGGCTAGAAGATGAAGATCGATACCAACGTAGCCGAAAGGTGAATTGGCTAGCTCAGAATATCGAACTAGATATCCATGAAATGAATATGCGAAAGAAGTTGACTCAAAAAACTGTTTATCCTTTAGATCGTTTATCGGTGTCCCAAGTAGAGCGTATGCTTGAAGGAGAATATAGCATTCCAGATGTAAGTCATCAGAACGAGAAACCCTATGTATTCATTGTTGATGAAATCAACCGCGGTAATATTTCGAAAATTTTAGGAGAGCTGATCACGCTAATCGAACCGTCAAAACGTATGGGGGAGATGGAAGAAACACTTGTAAAACTACCCTATTCGAAAAAAGAGTTCGGAGTTCCGAATAACATCTATATTATTGGAACGATGAATACTGCAGATCGGTCCATCGCGTTGATGGATACAGCACTACGAAGAAGGTTTCAGTTTGTCGAAATGTCCCCTGATCCGCAATTGCTCCAAGGCATCTCTATTGAAGGGGTACATTTAAAATCTGTCCTCGATATTATGAATCGCCGTATTGCTGCGCTTTACGATCGAGATCACATGATCGGCCATGCCTACTTTATGTCCCTGTCATCGACCGACAAGATCGATGCGTTGCAGCAAGTCTTTTTAAAATCGATCATTCCACTTCTTCAAGAATACTTCTTTGATGATTTCGGGAAAATAAACGCTATTTTTGGAAATGATAAGACCTATCCGCTTCTTATCCAAGAAGTTCCAGCGTTTGACTTGTTTGATTCCTCAATTGATGTAAGAGACTTAGAGGTAAGCTATCAGGTCAATCATACAGTCCTTAAGAATCCAGAGACATACAAAGCAATCTATGGAAAACAATATGCAAACGCATGATGTCATCGAAGTAATGGAATATGAGGCCATATTCTGTTCAGGATTTGGTCGAAATATCGACAAAAAGACGTTTAAAGAACTAGAGCATGTCATGCTTGAACTATCGCAAGAAGGACGGGATGGTTTAGATTTCTTAAGTCTATCTTCGAGAAAAGGTATCGGTAAAGTGATTCGAGCCAAGAACTATGTTGGTGTTCTTCAAATGCCAAGCGGTAGACAACTCCAAATCCTTCCGAAAATTCATACATCGAACGTCGATGCCCGTATCGTGATGTTAAAAATGCTAAAAACGTTCCGTGAATTCCCGAGTAAATCGTTTGATGCAACGGAACTGGGAAGCTCAAAAATGCCGATGTTTGACATCTATATCAGTCTTTTTCTTCGCGAAGTATCTCATATAGTCAAGCGAGGACTGAAATCTGATTATCGCAAAAAAGAAGAAAACGTGCGATTTTACAAAGGGAAAATGAACTTTGCACGACAGCTTACTATTAACCATGTCCATAAAGAACGATTTTTTGTTGCGTTTGATGATTATAGTATCGATTGCCCAGAAAACCGGATCCTCAAGAAAGCATTAATGAAGGCAATGATGGTCGCATCGGATCCGAGGAATCGTCGAGAAGCACGACGTCTTTTACAGTATTTTGATCATGTTGAAGAGAGTCATACAATTGATCAAGAATTCAAGAATATACTTGAAAATCGAAAAAATCGACAGTATACAACGAGTTTAGAGTGGTCACGCCTTTTGTTAAATGACTTAAATATTTCTAACATGGTAGGAAATACTCGAGCTCAGTCGCTTCTCTTTTCGATGAATCAATTATTTGAGAGTTATGTCGGGAACTTAATTGAACGTCATTCTGGAACACGATGGGAGGTTTCTCTTAAGAATCCCGTAAAGTCTCTTTTTGATCGTGGATCGTTTAGACTTGTTCCGGATGTCGTGATGAATTATATATGTCCTATCGATAATGTGAAAAAAACGCGGATTATCGATATGAAATGGAAGGTTCTTAATCCAAATATCAAAAATTTAGGGATCTCACAGGCAGATATGTATCAGATGTTTGCTTATGCGAAGAAGTACGCGAGCGAGCAGGTGATCGTTGTTTACCCACTCGTTGAGAGCTTCGCCGTTAATCAGAGGGTATTCCGCTACACGAGTGAAGATATCACCGTGTTTATCTATCTGTTGGATTGTGTAAATGGGGAGAAAGAGTTGCTTCGATTCCTCGATAATCCAGAGGATCATCAATGTAAATCTGATCGACTCGGCGATCCAATCATACGAGGATGAGGTATGTTTTTACGGCTATTTATATTGTTTACTAAAAACCAACGAACATCAGGTGAATGCTTATCAATTAGTGTTAATAGAAGTTTTTTAGTTCCTTTTAAATAATATAATATGAGTGTTCTTAAAAAAATGCTTAAAAACTAAGAAGTATACATTTTTCGACATCGAAATGTATACTTCTTTTGCCTGTCTATTTTTTGTTTAAAAGAAAAACTAAGTATACGTTGATAAAAAGATGAGTTTACAGACAGATTAGATACTTCAAACATAAGTGGGATGCTAGAAAAAATATATAATGATATCCTTTGAACAAACTTGTATACATAACGGTCGTTGTATATACAACTCAATAAAGTCATTACTATATGCACAAATAGTTGGGAAAAGACTCGTTTTTTTATAAATCAGGTCAAAAGTAAACTATAATGGAATAGAATAAAGAACTTATACTTTGTGTTTACGAAATGGAGAGAAAATAGATGTCAGTATTAAACCAACAACTATTTAGCGCAGCGGATAGTTTGCGTAGCAAAATGGATGCTTCAGAATACAAAAACTACTTACTCGGATTGATTTTTTATAAATACTTATCAGACAGAGTTTTAGAAAGAGTGGTTACGTTAGCAGATAAGTCTTTTGAGGATTATGATACGCAAGCAAAACAAACATTGTTATATATAGAACTGCTCTCTGACGAGGAGATCAAAGATGATTTAGTAGAAACACTTGTCGATATGCTCGGTTATGAAATTGCACCGGCTTACCTATTCAATGTCTTAGCGGATCAAGCACAACAAAATACGTTCCAGTTGAATGATTTAGCGAAAGCGTTTAATGATCTTTCGACGAAGTATATTCAATTCAATGGCTTATTTGATGATGTCGACCTGCAGTCGAAAAAGCTCGGGTCCGACGATCAACAACGAAATATCACGATTACCGAAGTATTAAAGAAATTAAATCATGTCGAGTTATTGGGACAAAGCAGAGATGTGATTGGAGATGCGTATGAATACTTAATCAGTCAATTTGCCTCAGAAGCGGGAAAAAAAGCAGGGGAGTTTTATACGCCGCATGAAGTTTCAGACATGATGGCGCGCATCGTCACGATCAATCATGAAGATAAAAAGTTATTCAGTGTCTTTGATCCAACGATGGGATCGGGTTCTTTGATGTTGAACGTACGGAATTATTTAAACTATCCAGAGACGGTTAAATATCACGGACAAGAGTTGAATACCACAACATTTAATTTAGCGAAAATGAACTTGATCTTACACGGTGTGAAAAGTGAAGATATGCGTCTTCGTAACGGGGATACATTAAATAAAGACTGGCCAACAGATGAACCCTATACATTCGATGCTGTGTTGATGAACCCTCCATACTCAGCACACTGGTCAGCAGACGCAACATTCTTGGATGACTCTCGGTTTAATCGCTACGGAAAACTAGCACCAAAAACGAAAGCCGATTTCTCATTCTTGCTACACGGTTATTATCATTTAAAAGATACCGGAACGATGGCGATTGTCTTGCCACACGGTATTCTGTTCCGTGGAGCAGCAGAGGGTGTCATTCGTAAAAAATTATTAGAAGATGGTAGCATCGATGCAGTCATTGGGTTGCCAGGAAACATGTTCTTTGGAACCTCTATCCCGACAACAGTTGTTATATTGAAGAAGAATCGCGAGACACGGGATGTTCTATTCATTGATGCGAGTAAAGATTTTATAAAAGGAAAGAATCAAAATAAACTTTCGACCGAACATATTGATCGAATCATTGATATGTATAAAAAACGTGAGACTGTAGAAAAATACGCTTATGTCGCAAGTTTCGAAGAAATCAAGGAAAATGACTTTAATCTCAATATCCCGAGATATGTTGACACTTTTGAAAAGGAAGAACAAATTGATCTGGTGTCAATCGGTCAAGAACTGAAGATAGTTCGTGAAAAGAAAACAGAGTTAGAAGCAAATTTATTTGAGATGATTTCATCACTTCAACATGATGAAAGAGAAGAAGAATGGATTAAAGGAGCATTAGAGGTGTTTAAAAATGGGGAATAAAAGTTCTCGTTTGATATTTTTAGAAGCAAATCAAAAACTAAATGAATACATGTTTGAAGAAATTCTAAATGAAAATGATGGTATACGTAGAGGTCCATTCGGAGGAGCTTTAAAAAAAGACATTTTTGTTAAAGAAAGTGATTATGTCGTATATGAACAAAGAAATGCGATTTACGATAGATTTGATTTTAGATATAAAATCTCTTTTAAAAAGTATGAAGAAATGAAATCTTTTTTAGTAAAAGAAGGAGATTTTCTTTTAAGTGGAGCAGGAACTATAGGGAAAATTTCAAGAGTTCCAAGAAATGCGAGTAAAGGAATAATAAATCAAGCTTTAATCAGAATCAGAATAGATTCTGAGAAAGTAAATCCTGACTATTTTTTGCATTGGATGCGTTCTGAAAAAATGCAGCATCGACTTACTTCTGGTAATCCTGGATCGGCAATCACTAATCTTGTACCTCTTAGTGAAGTTAAAAAATGGATTATTTCTATCCCATCGATAGATGAGCAAAGAAAAATAGGTGTTTTTTTTAACTTATTTGATAATTTAATTGCTCTTCATCAGCAAGAACTCGATGCTCTTAAACAAACCAAACAAGGTTTCTTGCAGAAGATGTTTCCAAAAGATGGAGAGATTGTTCCTGAAGTGCGTTTCAAAAATTTTATGGAATCATGGAGAGAAGTGTCTCTAGGGACTATTAGCGATTCATATTCTGGAGGAACACCTTCAGCAGGTAATAAACAATATTACAACGGGACAATTCCTTTTATTCGTTCAGCAGAAATAAACTCTTCCACAACCGAACTTTTCCTTACCGAAAAAGGATTGAATAACTCATCAGCAAAGTTGGTACAAAAAGGGACAATATTATATGCCATGTATGGTGCTACTAGTGGAGAAGTAGGTATTTCGAGGATAGATGGAGCTATAAACCAAGCTATTTTAGCTATTAAACCTAAAGAAGAATATGACATTCAATTTTTGTATCAATATTTAAAGAAAAGTAAAAAATCTATAGTTAACTCTTATTTACAGGGTGGTCAGGGCAATCTTTCTGGTGCAATTATCAAAAAGGTTTCAATTTGGTTGCCGGAGAATAGAGAAGAACAAATCAAAATCGGTGGGTTCTTCAGACAACTGGACGAGGTAATCGAGTTGAAAGAAAAAGAAGTTGAAGCCTTGAAGGAGACGAAGAAGGGTTTCCTTCAAAAGATGTTTATCTAATTCATTAAAAAGAAATGAGGAATCGTGGTGAAACTGACATATGATGATGAGCTGACTGTTGAACGGCGGTTAATTGAGGTGCTCGGCGAAGGACATAACCAATGGAACTATCGACCGGACTTGAAATCGGAGGAGGATCTATGGGAAAATCTCCGCCACAAGATTACGCGCAATAACTTATCAGAGATTGGCGAACATCCGATCACTGACGCAGAATTCGATAAGATTAAGACGGAGTTATTATCGAAAACACAGACGCCTTTCGACGCTGCACGCTGGTTAAAAGGAGAGAATGGGATCTCTCGCATTACGATCGAGCGCGAAGATGCTTCACTTGGTTCCATGTCACTCATTCTCTATTCGAACCAAGATATTGGTGGTGGTATTTCGACATACGAAGTCGTTCATCAAATTGCGAAACAACGGTCGACAGAAGACGGACGTGATCGTCGTTTTGACGTCACGCTCTTAATCAATGGCTTGCCGATCGTTCAAATCGAGTTGAAGAAAGTTACGGCAAAGGATGGCGTCTTCCAAGCGCATCATCAAATCAAGAAATACGCTGAAGAAGGCTTGTTCCGGAACAACATCTTCTCGACACTGCAGCTGTTCGTCATCTCGAACGAACAGACAACACGTTATTTTGCCAATGCGCTGCCCAAGGACATGCACCGGAAGTTCATCTTCAGTTGGCGGACAACGAATAATCAGAAAGTCGACAATCTATATGAGTTTGTCAAACAAGTCTTAAACATCCCCGATGCGCATCGTCTGATTGCGAACTACACGATCGTCAGCGAGGACCAAGACAACAAAGCGTTGATGGTGCTCCATCCGTATCAGATTCATGCAATCGAAGCGCTATTCACGGCAGCGATGCGTCATGAATCGGGCTTTGTCTGGCATGCGACAGGGTCTGGAAAGACACTGACGAGTTTTGTCTCGACGAAGTTATTAGCCCGGAAACCGGGAGTCGACCGGACGATCATGCTGATTGACCGAAAAGACCTGGATAACCAGACGACGAGTGAATTCACGAAGTTCGCCTCGGAGTTCAACACGGGCATCTCGACTGGGACAGGTTCCGCGAATAGCTTAATCATTGGTACATCGAGCTCGAAGAAATTGAGCGAGACACTGTTGTCGGATACGAACTCCAACACCGTCATCATCACGACGCGTCAAAAGCTCGAGGCAGCACTACGTTATGCACAAAAGCAAGAAGCTGAAAAAGGAACGCAACGCTTCCAGAAGCTGATTAGACAGCATATCATTTTTGTCGTCGATGAATGTCATCGTGCTTTGAGTGCGGAAGGGATGGAGGCAATCAAAGGCTTCTTCCCGAACTCGACCTGGTTTGGCTTCACGGGAACACCGATCTTCAATGAAAACAAGAAACAAGCACAAGGTCAATTGGCGCGAACGACACGGGATCAATACGGTGAGATTCTACATACGTATACGATCAAGAATGCGCTCGAAGATGGATCGGTCCTTGGCTTCCAAGTCGAACATGAGGATACGATTGAGCCTGGCTCGCTCTATAATCATATTTTTTCAAATCTACGAGCAGATGCTAAATATGCTGACCGGACCGACGAAGAAATCGGTACCTTGATCGAAGAGATGGATGAGCTGACGAAGGAGACGTACATCCCGAATGATTTGTATGAACGGGACGCACACATCGAGAAGGTCTTGCAGAAGCTGTTTCGTCCGGATAATGCCTATACGAAGTTCGACTTCAAGAACGGGCGACCACAAAAATCGGCCATCTTGACGACGAGTTCGATCGCAATGGCGAAGCGCTATTATCATGCCATTCAAGAGATGAAACAAAATCCAAACTGGATGGAGGCACACTTTGCTGGGCACCCACTTCGAAAAGGACGGACGATCGATGATCCCGATTTCCCGCGGATCGCGATTACCTACTCAATGCAAGAGAACACTGAGAACGCGACGGAAGTCCAAGAAGAAATGCGCCAAGTCATTCGTGTCTATAACGACTACTATGGAACGGCTTGGTACATCGAAGATATCGAACGTTATAACGGCGATATCAATAATCGATTGGCACGAAAAAAAGCCGAGTTCAAGCAATTCGGAAAACATATCGATCTCGTCATCGTTGTTGATCGGTTGCTGACTGGCTTTGATGCGCCGACAATCCAGACATTGTTCGTCGACCGGAACCTCAGCTATGCGAACTTGATTCAAGCGTTCTCACGAACGAATCGAACATATCCGGATAAGACGAAAGGATTAGTCGTCACATTCCGTCGTCCTGCGACGATGGAAGAGAACGTCCGCGCGGCGACGCGTCTCTACTCGAATGAAAATGAGGATTCGAGCTTGATTTATCCGACTTATGATGAATCGAAGAAACGGTTTAAAAAAGCACATAAGTCATTATTACAACAAGTGACAAGTCCAGATGAGATTGATGAGCATTCACCGTTAGAAGAACGGATTGAATTTGTTAAAGCATTCCAAGAACTCAACAATGCGTTTGAAGCTTTGATCACGTACGATGACTACAACGATGATATGGAGAAATCGCAGGCACTTACCGAACAAGTCAAAACACTAGAGTCTTTCCTTGGTATCTATCACACAGTTAAAGGATCTTTAATTGAAGAATTGATGGATGATGGAAATTCCGAAGAGGATAAGGACGACGAAGTAGATTACTCTGAAATCGAATTCTTCGGAGAAAATGCGATTAAACTATACGATATTGATTCTACCTATATTGATCAACTCCTCGGCACGTACTCTGCGAATAATGAAGACATCCGCTCTGAAATTGAACGAGCGCTTCAGAAACTCGAAAAATCAGAAGTCGTGCAAGAAGTCTATCAAACGATTTTAAATGCGATAGATGATCAAGTCGTTTCACCAGATGAGGACATTTTTGTAGTCAAACGGCGGTACTTTACACAAGCTTATCAGCATAAGATCGAGGCGTTTGCACAGGAGTGGTGTGTGGATGAGCAAGAGTTGCATACATCGGCGGTACAATATCACGTTGGAATGGACGCCATCCCGAATGTAGGACGAATCATTGAAAGTAAAAATTTTGCAAATTACAAAGAAGCACATCCGGAAGCCATTTTACTAAAGTATGGTCCAGGTATGAAACGCGCTTGGCGTACTATGCTTGATGAAGCAATTATCCCGTTAGATCAAGAACTTAGATAAAAAGTGAGTATTTCTTTTGAAGATCTTCAAAAGAAATACTCACTTTTTTTTATAAAATTTCGTACCAAATGCTTTCTTCTACCACTCTGGAATTATTTATCAAGTGAATGTGAAGCTTACTCGTAGAGTCTATGCGTAACTTGTTTTTATATCCTCTTTGAAGCGATGATAAGGTCGAGTTATCAGAATTATAATGGAAAATATGAATATCTTTTTGATCTTCTTCAATCAAACTTCTAAACATGCCATTGATATGTCCATCATCTCCATTGAAACCGTAGCCAACAATTGCGATTGAATCGCATTCTTTAAATTTTTCATATAGATCAACATAACGCTGAGACATGGTGATAGAAGTAAGCGGTTTAACCCCACTTTGGGTAAAAATGAATGGTACAACAATTTGTTTACTACTATCTACCTCATCAAGATTACTGATAATCCGATTTTTGTAAGGATCATAATAATCATGAACACTACCATTGAGATGATAAATACTTACATCGTGCATATCATGTTTTTGAAAAATCTCAGAAATGAAATTATTGTAGTTTGTTGTTCCGATCGCATGAATGCGCTGCTCTTTATTTAAATCGATTAAGTCATGATAAAATCCTGGTCCATTCTCGAGTTTCTCATCATCAATTGTTGCTTGTTCTAAAATGTATCTTCGGACTGTGTATAAAAAGACTGCGATTTTGGTGAACTTTGCCCATTGGGATTTAGGATTGTATAAATACCTGAAATGGCTATCGATTAAGGACTGGTAATCTAACGTTTCACAGTAGATTTGTTCTAATACGGTTTTCCCAAGTTCAATAAAAATTTTATGGGCTGAATCTGTTTCAGTAATATTTTCACGAGACTCCTCTATTACAATTTCCATTCCGATTTGTCCAACGTTTGAATAATTAATATTAAAAATCCCACTAATGTCATCAAAAATATGAACTGAGCCCTACAGTTTGGACAGTTTAATAAAAGCACCCTTAACGTTTTAAGCTGCTATGAGATGGCTTCGGTATTGTACCGGAGTCATCTTTTGTAGTTTCCATTGTCTTCGTTCGCTATTGTAATAATCAATGTAAGCATCGACCATGGCACAGACCTCATCGAGGTTAGATGCTAATTTATAATCGACATAATCTTTCAAGTGCCCAAAGAACGATTCCATCGGGGCATTATCCAGGCAGTTTCCTCTACGAGACATGGATTGAAGCATTCCCATCTCACGGATGCGTGTTTGATAAGCAGGATGCGTATAATGGAATCCTTGATCGGAATGTATCATGGCTTCCGGGTGTATATTCCCTTGAAGTCGTTCTGCGAGTTTATTCGTTGTATGAAGGACGAGTTCCATATGGAGGCTTTTAGATACATGATGTGCCATAATTTCACGTGTAGCGATATCCTTCACACAAGAAAGATAAACAGTTTGACCAGATCCAATACGGAGATAAGTGATGTCTGTGACGAATACTTTACCAGGCTCCTGCTGATCGAACCGACGGTTCAAGTGATTTGGTACAGTCTTATGTTCATATGTCGCTTTAGCGATTTTACGGTAGGCGTTCTGCCTACGGATTTTCGTCACGATTCCAAACTTCCTCATGATACGCAAAATACGTTTATGATTCATCGGTCCCCCGATAAGATCAAGCATCTCCATGTAAAGACCACGATAGCCGATTTTTCCCTTATGACGATCATGAACATGTTTCAGAAGGAGGTAGTCCGCATAGTCGCGTTCTTCCCGAAGGGAAACACTATCTGTACGTGCGAGCCAGGCGTAATAACCGCTGCGGCTCACTTCAGCGAGCATACATAGATCCGTCACGAACCGACTCGACGATTGTTTTCGTAAGACAATATTGATTGCCTGATAACGTTCAGATGCCGTTAGTTTCGGTACTTCGCCTCTCTTTCGAGAGCTTCTAGCTTTTTTAGTAATTCATTCTCCGCTGTGAGGTACTTGATTCGTGCTTCAGCTCTCGCAAGTCGTCGTTCGACGGAATCATCTTTTTTCGGTCGACCTCCAAGATTAGATTTTCCACGTCTCTCATTCAAGAGTCCTTCTTCTCCATAAATGCGATATGTCTTCCGCCACCGTTTCAGCGCTTCGTTCGGCGTTTGCTTACCGATCATGTCCAAGTCAAAGCCGCTTTCCTCAAAGATTTGTATCGGTCGCTTACCAGCTAAATTCTCACGTACAGCGTGAATCTTAAATTCTCCTTTGTATTGAATCGTACGATCTGATACAGAGGATACGTGAAGATTCGCTTCAAGTTGTTTGATTTGATCTGGATTGAAGGTGCGTCTGTTCATGAATAGTTCCCCCGTCTAAATTGAATAGGTACAGTATATCGATATCTTTAAACACAAAAAACCCCGAATGGGGTCTTTTATCAAGTGTCCACCATTCAGGGTTCAGTTCAGTCTTTTGATTAAGTGGATTTCAATTTTTTCGTTGCGGACATCGTTTTGACGGCAGAGAAGGTAATCAGACCGAATCTGACCCAAAATATGTTCTAGGTCGCAAGGACGAGAAGGTTGACGTCTTCCATGTTATTTCGACTCCTTTTCGTAAGTGGACACAATCTTTCATACTTATATTTTAATGACGATACAAACTGCAGACACTACGTCGAAACGCTCTAGATGTGCTTTCTAGCAACGGTTTGACAACATTCTGACACACTTGAGGGGGAATGACGGATGCCAATTAAACGAACGGATCATATCAGTCTGAACGTCGTGAACCTAGAAGAAGCGATTCACTTTTTTTCGCTTTGCGGGCTCGAAGTACGTGGACGATGGGAAATGGAAGGGAAGTTGCTCGATCGTTTGTTGGATCTAGACGGTGCAAAGACGGAATGTGTTGCTCTTGGGTTACCAGGTGAAGCAATCTGGCTCGAACTGGTTCGGTTCAAACGACCAGTTGAGACGTCCACTGTCGTCCAGACCGTTTATTCCAGTGGTTTACGTCATCTCTGTTTTGAAGTGACAGGACTCGATACACTCCTCAAACGGTTAGCGAATCATGGATATCAACCGATTGGGGACGTCGCGAATTACGAAAATGAGTATAGCCTATGTTACATAAGAGGACCAGAAGGTGTGATCATAGAGCTAGCAGAAAAAATCGGACCTGTCTAAGACTGGTCCGATGTATATTTTTAAGAGCAACAGGAAGTCGATGATTGTGGCAGAGAAACGTTGCACACACCCGTCTCTGGTAATGATAAATTGACCTGCTTGGCACGTGCCTCATCTCCGACAAGAAAAGCAACGATTGATCGAACTTGTTCATAACCGGTAGCAAGCAGGAAGGTCGGAGCACGACCGTAACTCTTCGCACCGACCAGATAAAGTCCGTGATCAGGATGACGTAACTCCGCTTCCCCATGTGGACGGACAGTTCCGCAACTATGAAAGTTCGGATTAATCAGAGGAGCAAGTACTCGACTACTCTCGGTGACAGGATCGATATCAAGCCGTACTTCCTCGAGGAACGAAAAGTCGGGTCGACTTCCTGCGTTGACGATTAGCTGATCGATGTGATGGAGGGATCGACCATCTTGCGCAGTGATGCCAAACGACTGTCCTTTTGATTCAATGGATTGGGTCTTGAAGTTGGAGTGAATCCTAATCTGATCTCCTTCAACGAGCTGACGGATACGTGAACCGAGTGCCCCGCGACCTTCCAGTGCATCCTTATCTTCGCCGCCGTAAGCTTGAACGGGATCCGATTTGCGAAGGATCCAATGAATCTCCGTTTCAGGGTGGTGCGCTTTAATGGAAACGAGTTCAAGGAGCGAGTTCAAAGCCGAGTGCCCGCTACCGATGACAGCGACGGATTGATTCGCGAAAACAACAGTATCACGTTTCCCATCTACGATCGAATACCGGACAGGTAAGTTCTGCTCGATTTCGACTCGATGACCAGAACTGATAGCAGGGTTTGGTCGCCGGAGGACGCCAGATGCATCGATGACCGCGCGAGCGAGAATATGTTTACGTCCATTCGGCGTGTCCATGACTAATTCAAACGGCGTCACTTCGCGTGAGGCATTCGTCATCTTGTCTAGACCTGCCCGTGAGATCGAGAGAATCTCATGTTGGAAATGTAGGAAAGGAGCAATTTCCGGTAAAGCAGCAAGTGGGGCAAGATATTGATTGATTAATTCAGTACCGGTCGGCACAGCATCGTCCGTTGGGGCGCTCCAGTCCGTCAACTCGAGCAAATGACGTGCTGCATCACTGATATTGTATTGCCATGTTGAAAACATCCGAACGTGTTCCCATTTTTTGACCTGATGCGCAATCGAAGGACCTCTCTCAAATAATAAAAACGATTGACCTTCCACTACAAGTTGAGCTGCAGCTGCAAGACCGATCGGTCCGGCACCGATGATGACGATTGGGTGGGAAGAACCGTATGGCATGAATAAAACCTCCTTTTTGTTTGTAAATTGCAAGTATTAGAGACATGGTTTACAACAGATGTCACTCTCGCCCATCTTCGTATTAAGCAAGTCGATTGCCTGGAGGACATGTGCTTTTTCGAAGGAAGTCATTGATGAGAAGATGGCATCCAGATACGTGTTCATCTCTTCGTCGATGGCTTGAGCAACACGCAATCCTTTTTCGGACAGGCGAAGTAGGTGAATTCGCCGATCGTTGATCGCGGGACGCTTTACTAGTAGGTCTCGTTTAATCAATGTTTGTACTTGTCGGCTGAATGTAGTGATATCAAGAGCGAGTTGGTCAGCAATTTCTTGCATCGAGGAATCTGGGTGTTTCGCGACTTGATATAATAAATGGCTTTGGACAAGTGAAATATCTTCATCCAGAAAGGCGCAGCAATTCTTGTTAAGCAAACCAAAGCGGCGGGTGAACGTTTGAAACAACTCACGTGTCTCAGTCATGTAAAGTCTCCTTTCAAAATATCGTTGATGAGTCAGTTATACGATAAATATTTGCATTTTGCAAGTAAATAGATGATGATTTAATTAATCAGACGAAAAGGAGGATTTTGGATGTACGTTCGATGGATGAAAGAAGAGGATCGTCTTCAAGTGATTGAGATTTATCGTCAAGGGATTGAAGATCGAAATGCGACATTCGAGATGACGATTGATTCGGATGCATTTTGGAATGCGATCACCCAATGTGAACGATTCGTATTGATAAAGGAAGACTCTATTGTCGGTTGGGGAAAGTTGAGTCGGATATCTGAACGAACTGTTTACAGTGGGATTCGAGAAGTCAGTATCTATGTAGAACGCTCCGTCCGTGGTAAAGGCGGTGGTCGACTTTTGTTAGAGACGATGGTTCATTTTGCGGACACTCAAGGCATCTGGACGCTTCAGTCTCAACTGTTTCCTGAAAACGAGGCAAGCAGACGCTTGCATGAGCGACTCGGATTCGAACTTGTCGGTCGACGGCGTGCGATTGCAAGACATCATGGAGTATGGCGCGATGTGTTGTTGTTGGAACGTCGAAACGATTTACGGTGAAAGGACATTGCATAACTATCATGTTATATAATAATATGGTTATGTCATCGAACGAAATCGAGAAAGAGGGGAAACCGATATGTCATCCATCACCGCCGATCATTCGACCATAGAAGTCAGTCAGTTTCTGAAGTTGCTCTCAGATCCGACCCGACTTGAAATCATCCGACGTCTTGCGGTGCGAGAGCATTGTGTCTGTGACTTCGTTGATTTGTTTGGCATCTCACAACCGGCAGTCAGTCGTCATCTCAAACTACTTCGGTCAGCTGGTGTCATTTTGGAAAGACGGGAGCGCCAATGGAACTACTTTCGACTAAATTCAGAGCATGGGCAGCATGACCTGTTGCGACGAATCCTCGAACAAGTGGGCGTAGCAGACGTTCCTAATACAATAACGTGTTAATCGCAGTCCTCATACGACTGCTATCAAATGAAGAAATGAAGTGAATTAATTGACAGCATCACAATGGCTAGCGATCGGAATATTTCTGATCACCTTATTTTTGATCATCAAACAACCGAAAGGGCTCGGCATCGGGTACTCGGCAATCGGGATGGCGATTGTCGCACTTTTAACGGGCGTCGTCGAACTGGGAGACGTCGCGACCGTCTGGGGGATCATCTGGAATGCGACGTTCACCTTCATCGCTTTGATCGTCATCTCGTTGATCTTAGATGAGATCGGCTTCTTTGAATGGGCCGCGTTACATATGGCCCGGATCGCTCGCGGTGGCGGTCTGAAACTCTTCATCTACATGACGTTACTCGGTGCTCTTGTCTCGGCCTTGTTCGCGAATGATGGGGCTGCCTTGATCCTGACACCGATCGTCCTCGCGATGGTCCGTCATTTGAAGTTACCGGATGCGGTCGTCCTGGCGTATGTCTTCGCCTCCGGCTTCATCGCCGACACGGCGAGTCTTCCGTTCGTCATCTCAAACCTCGTCAACATCGTCTCGGCGGACTTCTTTCACATCGGCTTTACGGCGTATGCGGCGCGGATGGTCTTTGTCAACGTCTTTTCAGTCGCGGGAAGTCTACTCGTCTTGTATCTCTATTTCAAGAAGCAGATCCCGAAACTTTATGCTGTCGAGGATTTGGCGCAACCGACGTCTGCGATTAGAGATATACGGATGTTCCGTGCTTCGTGGATCGTCCTTGGTTTGTTGCTCATCGGGTATTTCACGAGTGATGCAATCGGCATTCCGGTCAGTCTCGTTGCTGGCATCATCGCCGTCTTCTTCTTATTCCTGGCGCAAAAATCACCAAGCGTCCCGACGAAGAAGGTCCTTGCCGGTGCCCCGTGGGCGATCGTTTTCTTCTCGCTTGGCATGTATATCGTCGTCTACGGTCTGCGCAATGCGGGGCTGACTCAAGTCCTTGCGGAGTTGATCGAGTGGATGGCGACGAACCTCGCATCGGCGACGTTCGGAATGGGCTTCCTTGCCGCTCTGTTATCCTCAGTCATGAACAATATGCCGACCGTCATGATCAATGCGTTATCAATCGAGCATACGGCAACGACGGGTGCGATTCGTGACGCCTTAATCTACGCGAATGTCATCGGTAGCGATCTCGGTCCAAAAATCACGCCGATCGGCAGTCTCGCGACATTATTGTGGCTCCATGTCTTGCGCTCGAAAGGAGTCCGGATTGGGTGGGGACAATATTTCAAAATCGGTACCGTCTTGACGATTCCGACGCTCGCCATCGCGTTGCTCGGGCTCTATATCAGCTTACTGCTCTATTAAAAGGAGGACGTTTCTATGACAAAACTACTTATCATCGGCTCGGTCGCTGCCGGCACATCGGTCGGGGCGAAGGCACGCCGCAATAGTGAAGACTTAGAGATCACGATCTACGACCGGGACGAGGACATCTCCTATTCCGGTTGTGGCATTCCCTATTTCGTCGGTGGTGAGATCGCTGAGCTCGATGAATTGACACCACGCGACGCGGCGTTCTTCAAGAAACGTTACAACATCGACGTCAAGACGCGTCATAACGTCGAAGCGATCGATCATGAGACGAAGACAGCAACGATCCGTCATCTGAATACGGGTGAGACATTCACGGATACGTACGATACGCTCGTTTTCGCGACGGGTGCCTCTAGCATCATTCCGCCGCTACCGGGCGTCGATCTCGAAAACATTTTTCCGGTACGTAACATCCGCAATGCGGAAGCGATTCGTCGGTACGTCGACGCGCAAGCTCCAAAACGTGCTGTCATCGTCGGCGGCGGATTCATTGGACTCGAGATGGCGGAGCAGTTGACGTATCGCGGAATCGAAGTGACGCTCGTCGAACGATTGGCGCAAGTCATGCCACCGCTAGACGTTGATATGGCAAAACGCGTTAGTGACCATCTCGAAGCGAACGGCGTCATCTTGCGACTCGGTGAGTCCGTCGCTTCGTTCGAAGGGGAGAAAACGGCTCGTGCAGTCGTTCTTGCAAGTGGCGAGACGATCGAGACGGATCTCGTCATCCTGTCAGTCGGTGTCAAACCAAACACGCAACTCGCACAAGAGATCGGCGTGACGATTGGACAGACCGGTGCGATCGCCGTCAATCGACAGATGCAAACGAACATCGAGGACGTTTATGCGGTCGGCGATGTCGCCGAGAGCTTTTCGCTCATCACCGGTCAACCCCTTTACCGCCCGCTTGGTTCGACGGCAAACAAGATGGGACGAATCGCTGGGATGGTCATCACTGGTGAAGCGATTGAACACCGGGGAATCCTTGGAACGGGTATTTTTAAAGCATTCGATTTGACGGTCGCCCAGACCGGATTGACTGAAAAAGAAGCCCGCGACGCCGGGTATGATATCGAAGTGTTACACAACATCAAGCCGGATCGTCCGGAATATCTCGGCGGGAAAGAAATGGTCATCAAGGCGATCGCAGATCGGAACGATGGTCGTGTCCTCGGTGCCCAAATCGTTGGTCCGCAAGGGGTCGATAAACGGATCGATGTCCTTGCGACCGCAATCAGCTTCAAAGCAAAAGCGGAAGACTTATTCCATCTTGATCTGGCCTATGCGCCGCCATTCTCGACGACGAAGGACCCCATTCTTTACACCGGGATGGCCCTCGATAACGCGATCAAACGAACGGCCCGTCTGAAAACACCGAATGCTTTGATGGAAGAGGTCGCTGCGGGCAATGTCTTCCAAATCATCGATACGCGGTCACGCGCTCAGTTCGAGAAGAGTCATGTCGACGGGGCAATCCATATTCCGCTCGGTGAGTTACGTGAGCGGGCGCAGGAACTTGATCCGACGGTACCGACGATCGTTTACTGCAATAAAGGTGTCACAGGAAACGCGGCACAGAACGTCTTGAAGAATCTCGGGTTCAGGGACGTCTGTAACTTATCCGGTGGCAATCAAAACTATCAACACATCAAGTCTTGTCTCTGACGAGGAAAGTCTTCGCGAAGGCGGAGGCTTTTTTGTTTACTTAAGATCGGAATCAGGAAAGGATTAAGGACGAGGAACATGTCAATTCAATAGGGGAGGATGAATGGATGGTACGCGCTTTATTTTTGAACTGTACTTTAAAAGCATCACAAGAACCATCGAATACGGAAGCGTTGATTCGTGACGTGATCGCGTACTGGGAGCATGAGGACGTCGATTCAGAAATCATCCGTGTCGTCGATCATCAAGTCGCATTCGGTGTGACGGAAGATGAAGGAAATGGCGACGAATGGCCTGCACTCTTCGACAAAGTCAAACAGGCAGATATCGTCGTCATCGGGACGCCGCTGTGGCTCGGTGAAAAAAGTAGTGTCGCGACACAAGTCATCGAACGATTATACGGGGGAAGTGGCTTGACGAACGACGTTGGACAAGCCATCTATTATAACAAGGTCGGTGGTGTCATCGTCACCGGCAACGAGGATGGGGCGAAACACGCGTCCGCGTCGATTTTATACGGTCTGTCGCACATTGGATTCACGATTCCCCCCAATGTCGATGCGTACTGGGTCGGTGAAGCGGGACCTGGACCGTCTTACATCGAAGCCGGACGTGACAATGACTTCACGAAACGGCATGCCCAGTTTTTAGCTGCCAATCTTTTGCATCTTGCTCGGCTATTGAAAGTGCATCCGATTCCAGCAGAAGGGAATGTGATGGAATGAAGAGAGGATATGTTACAGGATATGGTGTTGCGACCTTATTTGCGATGAGTTTAATGGTAGCAGGATGTGGGAACGACGAAACGGCGACGGACAAGGTCGAGGACGGATCTACAAACTCGAATACGACCGACAATACGATGAAAGATAAGGATGCGGTCACGAAAAATGCAGATACGGATTATGGATTCACCAGTTTATCGATTGAAGCGGACGTCAACGGGGATATGGACGCAATCGACATCAGCTATGACCGAGAGAATGACGGCACGGAAGCCGAATACCAGTATAAAGATGAAAACAAACGCGGGGACGCGGCGATGACGGAACTCGACGCGAAGTTCAAGAACTTAAAAGTAGATGCGGATACATCTGAGAAAGATGTCATCGCGGAAGTGGAGCGTGTATTTGCGATTCAAGATGCGTCCCGCCTCGAGGTAGAGATTGACTTCTCGGACGGAACAGAAAAAGAATATAAAAAATAAACGACGGGGCTGACTCACATGTCATCCTCTAAAGATAAGGGTGGCAGAATGATGATCTGCCACCCTTATCTCGTAAAAAAAATGACGCGTCACACGCCACTCCTACAGGAAAAAGTGCATTATGCGCTGTCAGAGACGAACAAGACCCGCTTTCCTGCTTGAATGAAGCAAGAAAACTGGCTTGTGTCTCGCCTGAGGAAAAGGCGTAAAAAGACGCGTCATTCTTTTTTGAGTCAGCCTCGTCGTTTTAGTGAATCGTCATATGAGCGAGGACCCCATAATGATCACTTGGTATGACGTGATGGGGCAGTCGTTCATGTCCGATCAATTGAACGCGTTGTAAGGTCACTGGTGCCGGTGAGCGTTGACACAGCAACCAATCGTACCGGGCAGGTGTCGTGATTCCGTCATTCTTTTTAGCATACGAATTCGTCATAGGATCAAGAGTCACAGGAGCAAGTTGACCGGTCCGCATGGCAAAACTGTCAGCGAGATCGACCCACTCATTAAGCGTTGCTTGATGCAGAGAAGAATTTGGACAATCATTAAAGTCACCACCAAGGAACTCGACCGTCGCGTCATCTGTTTGTGAGGCAATCCATTCGTTGACGAATCGAAGTTGATCGAGTCGAATGTCTGAAGCACGCCAGTTGAAATGAATGTTCGTCACGGCAAATCGAACACCTTCAATCGAAAACGGAATCCGAATCGCACAGTGATGGTTGATGTTTGCTGTCGCTGCGGCACTCGCATCCGTTCGCTCAAACGGCAGTTTCGTTAAAATGGCAAGTCCTTCATCCGGTGAATCCATATAAGGATCCATCATCCAATACGGATAACCGGTCGCCTCTGCGAGATGTTCGGCGATTGAGACGAACGGTTCATCCGGATGAAACGTCGACATCACTTCCTGCAGAAGAAGAACATCCGGTTGATGCTGATTGATTTCCGCACACAATGCCGCAAACCGTTCCTGACGCTTGTGTGGATGATGCCAAATGTTATACGTCGCGATCGATAATGAGAGTCTCATAACGCTAAGCCCATCAGGACGGTATCATAATAACAGCCGTCCGACAGCAACCGATCGTGGCGTAGTCGTCCTTCTTCTAGGAAACTGTGGCGCTGGTAGAGTCGGATCGCCCCGTGATTCGTCTCGACGACTTCGAGTTGGATTTTCAGAAGCGACTGCGTCTTCGCCCAAGCGATCATCCGGATCGTCAATTGGGTGCCGATTCCTTGTCCCCAATCCGAACGCAGGACACCTAAGCCGAACGATGCTTTATGAGCAAAGCGCTTTAATGCAAATCCACGACACCTGGCGTAAGCAATGAGTTGTTCCTCCCGTTCAACGACGAGGATTTGATCCGGAACCAATGAATTGTGTAACTGATCAACGAAATCGGTCGCCGTCATCACGTCCTCACCAGGCATCCGGTCGAAGTACTCCGTTTCCGCGTCGAGTGCTTGACGTAGTACAGCAAGTGCTTCAGCATCACTAAGACGAGCCGGACGAATGTGGTAACGTTGCGTATTAAATGAGTGGTGCGTCGTCTGCATATATTAACCTCCCATCTAGATAGAATATGCCATCATTGTGGCATTGTTGTCGGATTGTAATCGGTCACATGTATATGCTAGGGAAACGGTGTATCACGAAGAGGGTCAACTGACGGACCATCCGGAGCAGGCGCAAACTCAATAGTCCTTCGTCAAACGATGTTAGCGGCGAACGTGGACGATCCAAGCGGTCATATAGGTAAGGGTTCCAACCGATAGGACGAGCGCGATCGCATAAAACGGAAACGAAGGATACCGTTCAAGTAGTGGCTGTTCAAATAAAAAGGCAATCATCAGGATAGGAAGACTGATCAAAAAAGCAACGTACGCCGCGCGGGTCGCCTTACCAGTGATAAGGGCTTCTCGTTCGTCCGAGTCAGAGAATTCTGCTGTTGACGTCGACCATTTTGAAAATGACCGGGAGCGATCCGTTCGTGAGAGATAGCCAATGCATGAGACGACAATAGCGATGATGACCAGTGGCAGCATGATGCTGAGATCGAGCTCAAACGACAGACCGGTACCGGATACAGGATCATCTTGAAATAATTGAAGTTTGTCATGAATCGCACTGATGAGAGACGCAGCTAAAAAATAGAGACAACAATTTAAAACAGATTGGGTTATGACGCGGTTCATCAAGACTCCTCCTCTAATTGAAATAATTCCTCCACTGGTCGATCGAAGACGCGAGCAATTTGCATTGCGAGTAATAAGGATGGCGTATAGCTGCCTTTTTCAAGCGAGATGACGGTCTGGCGTGTCACGCCGATCCGTTCAGCGAACTGTTCCTGCGTCCACTTCTGTTGTTGGCGGTAAATCCGGACTTGATTCGTCAGCTTCATCCAGCGACCTCCTTTCCAGTTATCTGTATTGTAAAGTCTGTTTTACATTTTGTAAAGTAGACTTTACTTTTTAGATGAGAAAAAGCCAATGAATCAAGACGATCCATTGGCGTAGTCGTAAGCGATACATTCAAATTGGTTTATATTGCAATGGGAATGAAGCGAGCCATTCGCAAACATTACATGACGTGCGGCGTTACAATGATGGCTATGAGACATACGAACGTCGTAATGACGTGATGTCGTCGTAAGGACAAGGGAAGCAAAACAAGCCCTGCGATCGTGACACCAGTAACGATCCATCCTAAAAGAAATTCCGTGTCATGGGAAGCGATCGGAATACTCAATAGATACGCTGTCGCGTGCGGAAAGTAGCCCAATGCATCAAAAAGGATCCCGCTAAAAACACCAATCAATAGCAAACCGATCGCTAGCTGAAACCGTTTTTTGGATTTAATCATATAGATGCTCCTAATCTGTTGGTTTGACGCATGACTTCGTGATCGGTGCGTCTACCTTCTAGTCATTCGTCAAAATGAATCGAATTCCTGTCTGTTATCTTTCTCGGAACTTTATCAAAAATCCTTGCTTCTATGCACCAATCGGAATATTCAGATAATAATCGGGTATCATCATGAAAACACCATCGCCGATTCAGTGGAAAGGAGAAGAGAAGATGATGCCTGAACTGATACCGGATGACCGGGAGCTCGAACGAAGGATTCGAATCGTCCATCTGTTGCGAAAACTGGGTAAAACAGACGAAGCGATTGCAAGGTCCCTCTATGTACCGATCGAATGGGTCCAGTCGATTTATGAAGAAGACGACTGGCAGCAAATGCAATCATCCTAAGGCAAGGGCGTCTCGTCCTTGTTTTTTCATCTGTTCTGTTAGACTTATCTAATAAACATGAAATCAGGATGTCAGAAATCAAAGACACATAACAACACGGTGCGTGATCTGAAAATTGGACAGGAGGAGACAGATGATTGATGCACTATGATATATTTACGACGACACCAGGAACCGGTAATCCAGCCGGAGTCGTCTTAAACGCCGATTCGCCGTCTCGTCGATTTTCAACGGATGATGCCAGATCATCAACAATTTGCATCCGTTTTGGCTGACTATCCTCAAGCATCGATTCACCACATCTGTTTCGATACATATGATGCGCAGGCGACTTTACACGGACGTCGCTTCTCAGCAACGGGATCAGGTAGCGTCGAAGATCCGGTAACAGGAACGGCGAGTGGTGTGATGGGTGTCTATTACCGAAAATTCATGAAGCCATCCGTCTCAGAAACGATGATCACCGTCGAGCAAGGACATGAGATAGGACGATCAGGTCAGGTGAGAATCCATGTCTCCGGTCAAGGACTTAATCACAACGACTGGAAGGTCGAGATGGACGGGAAAGCCGTCTTTGTTGGTGTTAAGAAAGTGGGAGAGGAAGAGGCAGATGTTGAAACACTTCATTTGGGATTTTGACGGCACCTTGTTCGATACCTATCCGGTGTTGATCGATGTTTTCGTGGACATGCTCGAGAGCGAGGGGCAATCGGTCGATCGAGAACGTGTCGCTGAGCTGATGGCGATCTCGGCAAAGACGATGTATGAGGCGTTTGCGGTGTCCGAAGCGTTCATTACGAACTACAAACAACAAAAGGCGACGATCGAGCGCGAACGGTCCGGTCCGTTTCCAGGAATTCATGAATTGCTTGAGACATTATCGGCAAGTGGTGCGACGCATCATATCGTCACCCATCGCGGAACATCCATTCATGCGCTGCTTGCAAAACACGAATTGACGCATCATTTTCAAGACATCCTGACTGCAGAACATGGCTTCGTCCGTAAGCCGGATCCGGAAGCTGTCACGTACTTGATTCATCGGCATCAGATGGCTCTAGACGAGACGATCATGATCGGAGACCGGGAACTCGACGTCTTAGCGGGACATCGTGCGGGTATTGCCACATGTCTGATCAACGAACGACCAAATGAGACGGTTGCGACCTATACGGTACCGACGCCTGAACAATTACACGAACGATTGCTGACATAACGACAGCCCCGCTTCCAGAGATGGGAACGGGGCTGTTTTTTTAAGAAGACAAACGATCCGATTCAGTTACTTCAGTACGTGGTGCATGCCAGAAGTATGTCAGTAAAATACCGACCGCAAGCATCATCGTCGCGAAATAAAACGGATAGTTAAGGTTGACGTCAAACAATAATCCGCCGACGATCGGTCCGAGAATATTCCCGATACTCGTAAACATCGAGTTCATTCCACCGACAAAACCTTGTTCATCCCCGGCAATCTTCGAAAGATAGGTCGTGACGGCAGGTCTCATCAAATCAAAGCCGACGAAGACGACCATCGTCACGAGAATGATCGAGACATAGTTCGTCACGAACGTCATCAAGACGACGAGCAACGTCGAACCGATCAAACTGTAACGGATCAAGCGAATCTCACCGAACCAACGTGTCAAACGATCGAACAGCCCGACTTGGACGATGACACCGACAATCGCACCAAGGGAGATCGCAAGCGCGATATCTTTTGCCGTGAAACCGAACTTCCGGTCAACGAACAGCGCGAACAAGGACTCGAACGAGGCGAGGCCGAACGACGAGATCAATAGGACTAGGAAAGCGATGAAATAGAGCGGACTAAATACTTTCCGAAAACCCGTCTGTTGTTTGATGGTCGTCGCCTCATAATGACGGTTAGGTTCCTTGAGCGTAAAGATAGATAACACCATTGCCGTCAGACCGAACGCGGCAGCAAAGAAGAACGGCGTCCGCGTGCCGAGGTCAGCAAGGAACCCGCCGATCCCTGGTCCAATGATGAAACCGGTCGAGATGGCGGCAGACATATAGCCAAGCGCTTTCGGACGGGTTTCGTTCGTCGTGATGTCAGCGATGAAAGCGGTGACAGCCGGCATGATGAAGGCCGCACTGACACCACCAAGAATCCGTGACGCGAACAGGACTTCGACCTGTTGACCGAGACCGAACAAGAGCTCAGACATGCTGAAGATGAATAAACCGATGATGATCATTGGCTTGCGTCCGTACTTATCGACGGCACGTCCTGCAAGCGGGGACAGAATCAATTGCGCGAAGGCGAAGGCAGATACCATGTAACCGACCGTCGCCCCGGAGATGCTTAACTCATTCATGATCGTCGGTGTGACAGGAATGACGAGTCCGATTCCGAGAAAAGCGATGAATAAGTTGAGCAGGAGTGTACTTAAAATCAATGTATTGTTTTGCATAGGTCACCTCAATTGTTTGGAATCGTTTTCGACATGCCACGCCAGAAGATTGGCCAGACGGCTTGCTGTCTAGCATGAAAGGCGTCGACGCCGTTATAGACAAGTTCTGTCAGCGTACCTTCAGCGACCGTCAAATAAGCAAGCGCTGCACTTTTGTAGTCCGTCGAATAGAGAATCTGTTCCGTTCGGTCACGTTCGCGTAACAGACGCGTCAATAAATCATGCAGTGAATCGAAGAATGGGTTGAAGCGATCGGTCATCTCTTGTTCGAGTTTTTCAGGTGGAAAATAGGCTGCCCGAAGGATGAATCGCATCAGGACATCATCCTGCTGCTCTAATATGAACCAATCGAAGAAGCCGTGCAAGGATTGCTCGAGCGGTTGCTGTCGTGTTTTTGTGAAATACGTAGCGAAACGACGCTTTTGTTCCTGCAAGGCATATGTCGTCGCTTGCAGAAAGAGGTCGTCTTTGCCTTTATAATGCGCGTAGATGGACGGTTTTTTGATACCGACTTCTGTTGCGATCTCTTGTAGCGATGCTCCTTCATAGCCGTGCGCTGCAAAATGATGGATGCTCGTCTGTAATAATTGTTGTGCTTTCAGATAAATCACCTTCCTAACGGTCGTTAGGTAATACTGTAACAGGAAATTTCATGGGCAGTCAATAAGAGTGTCTTACCATATAAAAAAACTGACTCTGCCATGGCGGAATCAGTTTTATAAGGAATCATTATTTATTCATGACACGACCGCGTGTTGCGACGCGTGAACCGACAATCCCAGCGAACGACGTGAAGATCAGTGTCAGAAGGAGACCGACGAACGCCCAGATCGAAACTTTCGATGCCGTTTGTGTCGCTTGTTCCGTTTGCTGACGAACATCTTGAACCGTTTTCTTCAAGTCAGCTGATCTCTCGTCAAATGTTTGTTTCGCATTATTGATTTGTTGCGTTGTTTCTTTTGTTGCCGTGTTTAAACCATCGACAATGTTTTGCGTCGCTTTATCTGCTTCGGCGCCTGTAAGATCCGTGTTCTTCGCAACTGCGTCAGCGATTTTCTTTCCATCGAGTTCCTTCGTATCGATACCTGAGACGTTTTTCGTAACGGAGTCGAACCCTTTCGTCGCAGCGTCTTTAGCAGTCGACGCGACAGACCCGATGCCGCTACCGGCAGCTCCACCGACTGTTCCGAGTAATGAACCGACCGATTGTAACGTATTGACGGTCGTAAACGACAAGAGAGCGAACAAGAGGATGACGCTCGTCGACCAAGTCAAAAATCCGTGAATGAGACCGGCTCGAGCTGACGTCACACCAGGAACGAATCCGGCAACGAATAACGAAATGAGCAATGACAGAATCGCCCAGATGATCAAGCCTGTTCCGACGCCATCGAACGGGTTATACGACGTGACGTCCGTGACGCCGAGACCGATCGCCGATCCAATCAGACTGAAAAGAATCAATAAAGATAAGAATGATACCACACCGGCAAAAATTGAACTCCATGAAATGTTACGACCCGCATCGTCCGCTTCCGCTCGGAAGTGAGATGAAAAGCCTTTATTTGTTTTTTTCCATAATCAGCACTACCTCTCCCAAAATTAATCTTTCAAGTTTGAGATGTTCATGAATAGCAAAGCTTCACCTCAAGTTTCTTACGCGCATAGCTCTTATATTTCCGGGAAGTCACAATGAAAAACCTAGTATTACAGTTACATGATTAATGATCGTATGAACCTCAAAATGTCCGAAATATTCCAACATGCAATTACCATGACATGTAGAAAGAGACTAACGTATCCCTTTAAAGGTCAATCAACGGTGACGATATAAGAGGTGAAGTGAATTTAAAACAAGGAGATGAATATATGAATTGGTTTAAGAAATCACCTTCACCTTCCTTTGACGCGCTCATTGAAGTCGAACGCACTCATGTCATATTGAATGTTCCAGCATCTTTACATGAACAATTACGTCTAATCGGTCTAAACGCCATCGATTTACAAATTGCACGAGTCATCCGCGAGGATGTTTCCCGTTGGATGCCGAGCATGGTCGATGCGTTCTACGAGGAGTTAGTCCGGGTTCCGTCTCTCCGTCAGTTGATTGAAAAACATTCGACACTCGAACGATTGAAAGGCACTCTCGCTCGGCACATCTTACAAATGTTCGATGGTCAGGTGACAATGGACTACATCGAAGCCCGGCGCCGGATTGCTGAACGGCATGTTCGGATTGGTTTGCACAATAAATGGTACATCGCTGCCTTCCAGAAAGTCTGGAATGTTCTCAGTGAGAAGATTGACGACAGTGCTTGGCCGGAAGCAGAGCGTGTCCGAATCATGCGGGCAGCGGGAAAACTATTCAACCTCGAACAACAGATCGTCATGACGATGTATGAGGATCAAATCGATGAAGAACGCCAAGCGATCGCGACAGCAAAACAACACGTCGGGGATGGCGTTCAAAAATCGACCGAGGAACTCGCTGCGATGAGTGAGGAGTCGTCAGCAAACTTCCAAGAGATTGAACGGCACGCTAAACACGTCTCAACGACGACAAACGCGATTTCGATCCAGTTGACGGAAGCGGTCAGTGAAGCAGAAGCGGGCGTCGTCCTGGTTGAAGAAGAGACACGGCACTTTGAGCATGTCGTTGCAGATTTATCACGGACGACCGAACAAGTCGCTGAACTGTCTCGTCTGTCGCAGGAAATCGAACGGATCGCTGGGATGGTGACGACGATTTCTGATCAGACGAATCTACTCAGTTTGAACGCCTCAATCGAAGCGGCACGTGCCGGGGAGATGGGACGCGGGTTCACCGTCGTTGCGCAAGAAATTCGGAAGCTTGCCGAAGAGAGTAAACAGTCGGCAACAGAGACGTCGCGGATCGCCCAAGAGATTACGCAAAAGATGCTCGTCGTCTCAGAGCGGATGGGAACGACGGAGACAGCGGTCGTCCGGACGACGACAGAGATGCAACAAGTCGTCCGTGCCTTTTCAAGGATTTCGGAACAGACCGACAATGTCTCGCGGCAAATTCATGAACTATCGACTGATACGAAGGATGTCGCCGGCACGATCGAAGGCATGCGTAAGATTGCAGAAGCTATTGCTGAGACAGCGGATGATTTACAAGAAGTCGCCGCGACCCTCTGATTTAGTCCTCCTTTCCATGTGAAAGGAGGACTTTTTTGACGCTTTATGGAAAAATAGAGTTGGAGGTGTGGAAGGTTCATGGTGCAGAGTCTATTATTGATTGTTTTATGCTTTTTCGCTTTGATCGGACATTACCTGACGACAGGGGAACTCGCTCCACGTGAGGTGTACGGATTACTTGGTTTAACCGTCGTCGCTTTCTTGAACGGTAGAGTCGAATGGTGGCAAATCCGGTGTGATTTGCGTTATCGTAGACGAGAGGCAGAGGTGTCCGTTCGCTTAGCGGACCGGGCGACGCAAAAGACGAATACGGTTTTCTCGCGCATGAACAATGGCTGACGTTCTCACGACGTTATGCCACGTGGTGGCAGGCGATCCTTGTGCGCTTCAAGAAGTTTGAATCGTTTTTCCTCGATGTAACGTTCGACGGAGAAGGAACCCTTCTTCAAATTAAAGAAACGAGAACGGAATGGCTTCGCAATACGACACATTTCGTGATTCGTAAAGATGGACGTGACGTCGGTACAATCCGTACCGATCCGGCACTTCGTCAGCAATTGCGGCTACAAGAAGTCTTACTCGTCTCGTATGCCGGTCAGGAGTATCAGATTCGTTCCTCGACAGTCACGAGAAAGATCGGTGTTCATCAGAACGGGGACTGCATTGCGACGAGTTCACGACACAGGACACAACTTCACTTTGATTGTGAGACGAATATACGTCTATTAGCTGTCGCAAGCACGATCGTCTTTCGACTTGTTTATTCATAATTATTTTATTTCAAATACCTTTATTATAACAAAAATAAAATGAAACAGTTTCAAGGGAGTACGGCGTTACATACTAAAATACTCTTATTACGAAAAATCCAACTGTCTGATACGGAAGCGATGTTTAGAACGGATTGTGGAACAATGGAAATGGTAGCGATGCATTAGCTGCAGTCCTTGCCTTTGGTTTTCAAGAAACGCTCCTTTATAAGGTTTCAGTCGCCCATAATATCGATAAAGCTCCAGGAGGAATCATGCAGAAGGTCGGTATGATTCAAGAAGGACTATATGGGTGATGATTCGCAATGCGACTGGAAAATATAAGGATTGTGCAATCGATGGGCTGCTTCGTGAAACATATAATCTAAAAAAGAACGAATAACGAAAGAGGTGTGATACGTTGCAAGAAATGACACTGTATCGGAATTTTAACGAACTGGCAGATGATGTATTGGAATTAGCGAAAGAGATTCTACCTGACCAATTGTTGTATTTAACGACGATCGAAGAAAACCAACAGATGATTTTACGACTCTCAAATGATCATCAACGAATCGAGATTCGAGCAGGACAAGTGTTCGAGATGGAAAAGACACTTTGTCGTCACATCAATTTCGAAAAGAACGAACCCATCTGGTATGAGTCCATCAGCGATGACGAGCGCTTAGAAGATATGCAGGACGCATTAAAAGCGTTACAGATCGAGTCCTATCTCGGGATTCCGATCAGCTTAACGAATGGTCAACCCTTTGGTACGTTGTGCGCTGTCCATTATGAAGCAAGTCAATTCGAAGAGAAGAGCATTCAACTTCTCCAACGGATCGCGAAACTGTTTTCGTATTACCTTGAGCTCGAACAGTTTGCTTGGAAGGACACGCTAACACAATTGTATAACCGACGTTATTTGATGAGACAGTGGGAAACGGAACAGCAACATTCCGGTGCGCTGTTTTATCTTGATCTTGACGGATTCAAGCAAGTGAACGACGTGTATGGGCATGAGACCGGCGACAAAGTCTTGATCGACGTCGCGAAACGACTACAGGATAGTACACGTTCTTATGAAGACGCGTTTTCTGTACGGATCGGGGGAGACGAGTTCTTGATTCGTTTCACCCATCAGAAGACGAAAAAGGAGTACGAACGAATTGCGCAGCAGCTCCTTCAGAAACTTGGAACATGGCAGACGCCATACGCTGTCTCGACCAGCATCGGGATCGTGCTATTTGATGATGAAACCATTAAGCTAAAAACGATCATTCAACAGGCAGACCGTGCGTTATATGCCGCAAAAAAAGACGGTAAGAATACGTTTCGTTTTGCGGATGCTGTCTCACATCGCGTCCAATAATCAACGAAAAAACGCGATGTTTCCTCACAAGGAGGAGCATCGCGTTTTCAATTAACCGGTCTTTCGAATCGATTCGAACAAGCGTCCCTTATAGACATCAGCGATCGTATTGAGGAACGTCTCGCTCAGTTTTTTCGGGAAGAACGGTTTTGCATAGACATACTGGTAGGCTTTCTTCAAATCATCCCATTGTGTACACGGTTCGGTTTGACGGAACCTTGCGACATCGATGATCCGTGCTCCATTTGCCGTTAACAAAATATTGCGTAGATGAATATCTGATGGATTAAGACCTACGGCACGTGCCTCTGCTAGCGCTGCATCGACAGTCGTCAAGACGGATTCTGGAATATAGGTCCCGCTGACGAGGCATTCGAATAACGTTTGTCCTTCGATGTATTCGAGCACAAGGTAATCGGGTCCATATTCGAACATCCTCGCATACGTCGAAAACGTCGTCAGTTGTTCATAAATGCCACCTTCTAACTCAGCGAGAGGACGAAATGACGGATAGAACTTCTTGATGACGCGGTCGGTGCCACGAACCCGGAATACATAGGCGCTACGACCGGTGCCGATCCAGTCGAGCTCTTTTGGGAGATGTTCGATCGTACAGACCGGTCCCGTTTCTTTCAACTGAATCAACTCGGCTATCTCAGCGTCTGTCTTCACTGTTGCCACTTCCTTTCGCTCTGCTTGATCGTATGGTCATTATACGCTTATCTGACGGGAAAAGTTTCAAAAATCATTCGTGTGTGAAAGTTTTGAACATTTTGTGATATGCTAAAAATGCTACACTGTTACATACTTCAAGGGGGTCTATAATCATGTCAACGACACAACAATGGCGCGACCATTTTGATGGTCTTCGCGCATACGAAGAAGCCGTCGCATTACTATACTGGGATATGCGGACATATATGCCGGATCAAGGTGCAGCGAATCGTTCCGCTTCGATCGGGTTCCTCTCAACAGAAAGCTTCCGTCGCCGGACAGGGAAAACGTACCAACAATTACTGGCAGCGATGGAGCAAGAGACGCTGACGGGCATCGAAGCGATCTCGTTTGCGAAAGCAAAAGAAGCATTCGATCGCGACTCGAAGATTCCAGAAGCCGAGTATCAAACGTTCATCACGTTGATTTCGGAAGCCGAGAGTGTCTGGGAAAAGGCGAAGGACGCGAATGATTGGTCGATGTTTGAACCATATCTCGAGAAAATCGTCGCGATGGAACGCCAGTTCGTCGAGTATTGGGGTTATGACGCGCACCCATATGACGCGCTCCTGCATGACTATGAGCCAGGGATGACGGTCGCAACACTCGATCCATTATTTGCGGAACTCCGTCAAGCAATCATTGGTTTGCTCAGTCAACTCGAAGGAAAAGACTTCCCGACGCTTGATTGGTCAGCGGACCGCGAGACACAGATCGCCTTGAATCAAGAATGGCTCCGTGATATCGGTTATGACTTCACGTCCGGTCGATTGGATGAGACGGTTCACCCGTTCCAAACGACGATTAACCGGAAGGATGCGCGGATCACGACGAAATATGATGAGAACGACTACCGGAACTCCGTCTTCGGCACGATGCATGAAGCCGGACACGCGACGTATGAGCAAGGTATCGAACCGGAACTCGATTCACTTGGTCTCGGTGAAGGTGCTTCGATGGGGATCCACGAATCACAATCACTGTTCTTCGAGAATTTCATCGGACGTAATCAAGGCTTCTTATCAGCACGTTATCATGGTCTACAACAAGCAATCCCGTCGCTTGCTGACGTCCCATTTGAACGCTTCTACGCAGCGGTCAACGAAGTCAAACCGTCACTCATTCGGATCGAAGCCGATGAATTGACATATGCCCTTCATATCATCATTCGGTACGAGCTTGAAAAACGCCTGATGACGAAAGAACTCGAAGTGAAGGATCTCCCGCAAGAATGGAACCGTCTCTATAAAGAGTATCTCGGCGTCGATGTCCCGAGTGACGATAAAGGCGTCTTACAAGACGTCCACTGGTCAGGTGGATCGTTCGGTTACTTCCCAAGTTACGCGCTCGGTCTCGTCTACGCGGCACAATTGAACGAAGCGCTTCGTCGTGACGTCGAAAACGTCGATGGTCTGATTGCAGCTGGTACTCTCGCACCAATCAAAAGCTGGCTGAAGGAAAACATTCACCGTCACGGGAAATCGAAGACACCGGCTGAACTAATCGAAGCAGCAACGGGTCAATCGATCTCGGTCGCACCCCTCGTCAACTACTTGACGAAGAAATACACGCGTGTCGTCGAGGCACTCTGATGTTATGGTTTGCACACCGCGGTGTCAGTGACCGTTTTCCTGAGAACACGCTTGAAGCAATCGCCGCTGCGATCGAAGACGACGTCGATGGTGTCGAGTTCGATGTCCATTTCTCAAAGGATGGTGTTGGTGTCATCATTCATGACGAGACTGTCAACCGGACGACGAACGGGACAGGGCGTGTGATCGACATGACGGTCGCTGAACTGCAAGCACTCGATGCCGGAGCACGTTTCAAAGGAGAAGCGATCAAGACGAAGATTCCGACGCTTGACGAAGTACTCGCAATCCTCGCACCAGCGACACTGCGGCTCAACATCGAGCTGAAGACGGATACGATTCGCTATGATGGCATTGAGGCGTATGTCCTCGAGCGTTGCGCGGCGCACGGCATTGCGACGGATCGGTTGTTGTTCAGTTCGTTCAACCATTATTCGGTTGCTCTGATTCGCAAGCTTGACCCGAGCGTCGAGACGGCGATTCTGTATCCCTATCCGATCTATCATCCGGAAGAACAAGCCCTCCGGATCGGTGCGACAGGGATTCATCCCGATTACCGACGCGTGACGGAGGCGGATGTCGCGTTCGCTCACGCAAAAGACGTCACGGTCCGGGTCTATACCCCGAAGACGATCGCCGATGTCCATCAGATGCAAACGATCGGTGTTGACGCCGTCATCGTCAATGATCCAAAAGGAATGCGCGACACACTCGAAGGATGAGGAGGGGAAGGGATGCGCAAGGAATACGTATTCGTCATCAGTTTGTCGCTCGTCGCCTTATTCGTCGGTCTCCAGCTTGGCTTTGCCCGCTTGCCGGAACCAAAACCGAAGCAAGTGACGACGACACCGATGCGTCCTGCGGATTATGAGGCAGGACTTGCATCAGCGAAACGTGAATTGAAGCAGATTCAGCGCTTCACCTTGAAAAGCACCCTTCCTGCTAATGGAACGACCGTGACTTGGATCTATGAGACCCCATCCGATGAACGGATTGCGGTCGATTGGTACTATGTTGAGAGTTACCCGGAAGCCCAAGTCCAGATGACACGTAATGAGACGTCCCGGATCATCTCGTATGAACGCTACTTGATCGTCATCCGACCAATATACGGGACGGTCGTTGATAGTGAACTAGAACAGTTCGCGCTCCGCTTTACAGGTTATTTCACGACACAACAATAGGGGGAAAACGATGTCAGGTAAAATCATTCTCTTGATTGGTGGATCGGGCAGCGGAAAGTCTTCCCTAATCAAACGTCTGCGGACGGAATACGCACACGTCCGGTTCATCCCGTCAGTGACGACACGACCGAAACGTCCGACGGAAATTGATGGAGCAAGCTATCACTTCGTCGATGTCAAGACGTTCCAGCAACTGATCCAAGAGGACGGGTTCATCGAATACGCTCATGTTCACCGCGCGTGGTACGGAACACCACGGCAAGCGTATGTCGATGTCCTCGAGCAGGATCAAATCGTCATCAAGGACATCGATCCAAAAGGAGCAGCAAACTTTAAACGTCTGTTTGGTGACCAAGTCATTACGATCTTCGTCACGGTCCCACCCGATTTGATGAAGGAGCGATTGTTGATGCGCGGTGATACACCGGAGTTCGAAGCGCGACTCGTCGATTACGAGGAAGCGTGGAAAGACCGCGATCACTACGATTATATGATCGAAAACATCGATTTCGAAACGGCGTATGCCGATCTGCTTGAGATCATTGCCAGCTATATCCCACAGGCATGACGAAGAGGACGCAAGTAAGCGTCCTCTTTTTGTCTTCAGAAAGGAGTCTTCATGCTACCAGATCATCCATTACTGACCGATATCGATAGCGTTAGACGGCTTGCCGGACGCTCGCACCAAGCCGTCTGGTTCGTCAAGACGGCAACAACACACTACATCGTCAAGGTCGTGACGGACCCATTAAGTCGTCAGTTTGAACGAGAGGCGGCTTTAATGGTACCAGAACAAAAGGGGATTTCTCACGCCTTACCGCTAGCGACCGGACGGACTGCGACGACCGCGTACGGCATTTATCCATACCTACCCGGACGAACCGTCCGAAGCGTGCTTCTCGAGTCACCAGAATTAGCTCCTCGACTCGGTCAGGAGGCAGGGCGAGCGTTGAGAAGCATTCATGACGTGATAGCACCGAGCGGGACGGCGGCATGGAAAGAACGTTGTCAGGCGAAACATGACCGCTATCGCGCAGCGGTTAATGGGTTGCTTGAGCCAGAGTGGATCGAGCGACTCGATCGGTTCATCCTTTTAAGGCTTTCCCTTTTAGCTGAGCGTCCGAATCAACTGCAACATGACGATGTCCATCTCGATAATCTTCTTGTTGAGAATGGACATCTCTGTGCCTTCCTCGATTACGGGAACCATGATTACGGCGATCCGTGGCATGACTTCGTCAAATGTGGATTGTTTCAAGTCGAGACGAGTCCCGTCTTTGCCCGTCACATGATCGATGGATACTTCGAGAGCGAAGTACCGTCTAACTTTTGGCAGATCTACAGCCTCTATATGGCGATGGTCGTCTTCTCGTCTCTCGTCTGGGCAAAACGGTTCGATGTAGACGGATTGGAGGCAATGCAACGACGTGTTCAGCGGATCATCCGAGACCACGATGGGTTTCAGTGTGAAATACCGCTTTGGTATGAGAGGCAAAATCATGACTAAAAAAATGGATTCGTCTCTCACTTGAAGAGAAACGAATCCATTATTTTTTGAGTGGACCTTTAAATGAAAAGGAAGATTACCATTCGAATCCTTCTTCACTATACTTGCCGTTCGAATTGAAGAACCGTTCTTCAGTTTTACCGTTTACCGTATTCGTATAAATCACGTAGACATCGAGATGATCGTTTTGATCCGCCATCTTCTTAGCGGCTTTCTTAGCATCCGCTTCAGTCGTATAGGTTTCTGACTTACTTGCCTTACCGTGTTTTTCTTGCCCTTGTTCTTCATAACCTTCTACTGTCCATACTTTTTTTGATGACATCATTAACTTCCTTTCCTGCCAAAAGCGAGTCCGCTTGGCTGTTACATTATGCTGTGCGAACCAATCTATCGTCAACTGTTGCTTTATTCCGTAACGATCTCGTCCAAATGATCGGCATAATAACGAAGTGCCCGGTTAAATGTCTGAATCGAGGCGTCCGACGACGTCGCAGCAAGACTCTTGAGTAACCGACCGACAGCCTGATTGACTTGACCGAGGTTGTACTCCGTCATCGCGAGGAATGCTTGTAAGGCGTGGGCGTCTGGAAATTCAAGCAACGCGCTTCGGAAAACGCTTGATGCTTCTTTGAACTGACCGATGACGCGGTATGTACTGCCGAGCCCGATATGAGCTTGCAAGCGGTCCTCACCAGCAAGACCGAGCGCAAGTGCTTGTTCATAGTAGGGGACAGCAGCCTGTTCCTCACCAAGACTATCATGACACCAAGCCATCTGATAGAGGACCATCGGATCGTTAGGGGCTATCTCGACATACTGACGGACGAGTTCCTTTGCTGCTTCATACTGTCCCGTCTTTCGTAAGTGTTGCACTGATTCGAAATCAAACATCGTGTTTCCTCCTAATCGATTACTAAAAAACGGATCCGATCGCTTTTGACCGGATCCGTTCCATCGAACAGCTTAGACTGTTTTTTCAAGCTTCGTTAAGAGCGAACGGAACAACTCCAGTTCCTGATCCGAGAAGTCCTCAAAGACGTCTGCAAGGTAATCCATCTTCATCGACTCGAGTTTTTCGTAAAGCTCGATGCCTTTCGGTGTTGCCCGCAGTTCGACGACGCGACGATCGAGCTCGCTCCGCTCACGTGAGATCAACTCTTTTTTCGTCAATTCGTCTGCCAGAGCCGTAATCATGCTTGCTGAAAATTGGAACTCTTGCGAGAGCGCTGAAGCAATTTGAGGACTGTTCGCACAAAGTGATTTTAAGATGAAGAACTCGTTACGTGTCAAGTAAGTCGTAAACATGCTACGCACGTCCTTTTTGATCGCGCGGTAGTTCATCCGTAATCCTTTTTCCGTATCAACGATCAACTGATCGCGTTGTGCTACTTCTAGTGTAGTTGCCATGTATCCTTCACTCTTTCTATACCGTAGTTTCTTTCACTCGTGATTTAGTATAGTGAAAAATTTTAGTTTAATCAATATTTTTCTCTTGAATCATCTGACTCGACGACACGGGCGACTTGGGCGACGATTTCTTCGACGTTGCGTAACTCCGGATAAAAACGGCGGAAGAAGTAGTCAATGCGGTGCGTATCTTCACCAGCGATCGTCAATGCCATACAGATATAGGCAATCCCGATTCCTTGACGAGGCAGGAATGGATTCGGCATGACCTTTGCACAACGTAAGGCGAGCGGACTATGTGTCGAGACTGCTTCAATCAGTTCACCGTACGTCCGGATATCGACGTAATGGAACATTCGGATCAGTTCGTTGATCAACTGTTGATCGGAATCGAGCATCATTTGTGACGTGACGAGACGTTTGTCGAGTTCGCTGATGACGGGGGAGTGGTCGATGAAGTAATTCAAGTTATCTGCTGTGATCCGGACTTGATGCGGATCAGACAAGATTTGTTGGACCGTCTCGTCTTCGAATTGTTTCAATTGCTTCTTGATGTTGACGAACTCCTGATCGGCGATCTCGAGTAATCCTGCCACCCGACTGAAGCTACGCCGGACTTCTGCCGGGACGCTGTTCGGATTTTTATATCCAAGATCATGCTCGATCTCGGCCCACGCATGTTGAAGGATCGAGCGGATCTGAATCTCTGCCGTATAGTCCTTGAAACGTCCATACTCGCTTAAGGCAAGCCGCTGTTCACTGAGTGACGCGACGAAGTGGACCGAGAGGTAACCGAATTCAGTCGTATCGAGCAAGGTCGACTTATCGACCGATTGATCACGATCGATCGCGAACTCATTCTCGATGATGCGTGCCGCTTCCCGGACATCGTCATGGAAATAGGTGACGATCCGGATCCCGGTCAAGTCATGGACGTCCTTGAGCGAACGGTATTTATTCGGTTGCCGTAAGACCTTTTGATACAGGCTCTCGGAGTCTTTCGTCCGGGCGACGATTGAGTGGTATTTGATGCCTGCCGCGTCTAACAGCTCGGACAGAAGCATCTTCAACTTGTCGGCATAGGCATCATATTCTTCCTTATCATTGACGTATTCGAGCATCATCGTATTCAAATCTTGTGATTGCACCGTTTTGCACCTTCCTCATCCTGTAGTCATCTAGCCATATTGTAGCACTCTGCTTCACTAAACGCACAAGAAGACCCTGTTTGAAGCAGTACGATTCGTGGGAAAAAGACAAGTAGTATGTGTTCAGGAGGAGATTGAAAATGGAAATAGTGGATGCCAGTGCTTTACCTGCCGATCATATGGATGTCTTGCATGTCACACCGTCGTCGATCTATTTTCGACGTCGCCTCGATGACGCCCGTTACCACATCAGTCGGTATGATCTTGAAGATCAAGAACAAGTCGACCTGACGCAGCAGGCTTTGACGGATCACGGACCAACTCGTCCGTTTGTTCGTCATGGAAAGGTCTATTGTCTGAATGAACATACGCAAGAGCAAGGCGGGGAGACGGAAGTGCTCGTCCTCGATCTCTTGTCCGGGAAACGCGAGCAGATTGCGTCGTTTTACGTGGAAGGGGATTTGACGCTCTACTGGGTGCTCAATGACAACTATCTCGTATTCTTGCAGACGACGGATACGACGTCCGCGTTTTTGTATGACGTCAAGGACGAATCACGGCAGACGATTCGCGATCCACGGCTCTACGGGATGACGGAGAATTACCGGGAACTCTATTTCTTTCTCGTCACGCTCGAAGACAAGGAGTACATCGTCTGTAACGCTCGGCTCGATGAGTTCTCGTTCTATGACGCCCTTGAAAGTGGTGTCATCTCACCAGAAGATCCGATTGATCACTCCGAAAGTCTGTTGATCGCACCACTGTCGACCTTGATTGAGGAGATTGAACAAGGTGTCGAACATTTATCATTTGCGACACTACTGAAATTAGATGGGGAAGGGGACACCGTCCAATATCTCGGGGAACAAGAAGGGCATCTTATCTTCAGTGCCTATACCGATCGTCTGAACGAAGAAATCTTTTACCGGATCGATACGGAAGCGAGTGTCGAAGAGGTCGCCCGGATCCAGTGGAGTGACTATGAACCGCTCGATTTCACTTACGATGACGTTGAGTCGACGATCTTCATCGTTAATGACCGATCCGAGCACCATCATGAAGTAATCAACTTACGCAACGGTGCCCGATTCCTCGATAAAGAACCGTTCGAACGTGTCTTACGGGGACGCTTCTATCTACACGAAGCGATTGGAGACAACGCGGAACCAATGGTCACCGTCTATGACGCAGAACACAATGAACGTTATCGGTTCGAGGATGCCTATTATGTCACCGTATCCGGAGAACTCGTCATCTTATCGGTCCATCAACTTTAAAAAAGGGCGGTTGTTCTTTTCATGAGAGCAACCGTTTATCATCTAAAATGAAATTATTTCAATTACCGAATTTATAACAAAAAATAAAAACCAGCTGAGAGTAAACCTCAGACTGGCTAGAAATGCTACACTTATTCTGCGTCAGTCGTACGTGTGTAGACGTCGACTTGGATGTTTCCAGCAGTTGCACGCGAGTAAGGGCAGACCGTATGCGCGACTTTTGCAAGTTCAGCCGCCGCTTCTTCTGAGATCCCGCGGACGAGAACATCGAGTTCGACTGAAAGCATGAATCCGTCAGCTGCTTCGTTTAACGTTACGTGTGCTGTGACTTCACTGCCATCGTGTTTGATCCCTTGTTTGCGAGCGACCATGTTCAAGGCAGAGTCGAAGCAAGCAGAATATCCTGCAGCAAAGAGTTGTTCTGGGTTCGTTGCTTGTTTTTTCGATCCTGGTACTGGCATTGCGAGGGCGACGTCAAGGATTCCGTCCTCCGATACGACGCGTCCGTCGCGACCTCCGACAGCTGTTGCAGATGATGTGAACATTGGTTTCATGTGTGTAACTCCCTTTCGTTGTTAGATTCAAATAAGTAGCTTACAATTAGATTGTATACAATTTAAATCGAAATGCAACTCGTTTGCTCACGATAGGAGGAATTTTTTATGAACCCGTTAGCTTTAGATGAACAACTCTGTTTTCCGTTTTATGCGATTTCGCGTGAGATCACGCGTCGTTATCGTCCGTTACTTGAACCCCTCGGTCTGACGTATCCACAATATCTCGTCATGCTCGTCGTCTGGGAGGAGGAGGGACAGTCACTTAAAGCCATCGGTGAACGTCTCCACCTCGACTCGGGGACATTGACGCCATTACTGAAGAAACTCGAAGCAGCAGATTTGTTGCGACGTGTCCGTAAGCCGGAAGACGAACGGCACATCCAAATCTTTTTGACAGATGCCGGCCGAGCGTTACGGAAACAAGCAGAGACCGTTCCACTTGATCTCGTCCGGACACTCGACGTCGATGAAGAAGATCTTCAAGTCGTCAAAGCGGCACTGAATCGTCTCGTCATGAAAATGAGCGACCCGGATTAACCGGATCGCTCATTGTCTTATTTACGGCGGAAGCCTTCTTCTTCCAGATAGTTCGCTGCTTCCTTATACGAGTTGAATGCACCGTCTAAAAGATCACCGGCGTAGACGAGCCACGTGTCGATGTCTTCATTGAGCAACGTCAATTCGAACTGGTTATCGTTGACCCATGTTTCTTCGAGTGTTTCGACCGATTGGACTGTTGAGAGTGCTTTGATTGCATCTTCTAATAAGAGAATTAAAGCAGGTTCTGAGAATTCACGGATGTTGACGAAACCTTTTTCGTCCGTTTCATAACCTGGTAGACCAGCGGCATAAACGAAGCCGTTACCGTTCGGATGCAAATGATAGACGAGATTCTTCTTCTCATACTGACTGTCCGGAAATTGGAAATTGACGCGTTTCAGCGAGACATCTTTTCGGACGAGTTGTGGGAAGGTCTCGATAATTCGTAGTTTTTCTTCAAAAGTTAACATGGTTCCTCCTTGGTGTTACAGTTCTTCACTTCTATATATGCGATGAAATCAAACAAAATGTCAACCGCTGTCTGAAACCAAGCGACGTTTTTAACCGTAAATGGAAACGAAAGGAAGTGTTTTTTGATGTCTACTGTACAATGGCATACGCTGCCAGAACGATCGATTCGAGCAGAACGGCTCGGATTGTTGCCGTTACATGGCTTAATCGCCGTCATCTTGATCGGAACGACGATTACTCAATTCATGTGGCTCGACCTGACACCTTGGTGGATGGGCATCGTCGGTCTGCTTTGGCTGATCTATTTCATTCCCCGTATCGTCTACATACCCGTTCTTCGCTTGAAGTATATGCGTTATCGCATCGATGAGGAATTTCTCGTCGTCCGCAACGGCATCTTCTTTCGCCGCGAAGTCACCGTGCCGCTCGTCAAGGTGCAATTGATCGATAGCCAAACGGGACCGATTCTGCGTCGCTATGATTTGATCACACTTGATATTCGAACGGCATCCGGCTTCGTCACGTTGTCAAGACTCGATCATGCTCAAGGAGACGCGCTACGCACACAAGTCGAACGATTCGCGAAACTCGAGGAGCGGGAGGAGGAATCGTTATGACCCGGCGCGTCCACCCGCTGTTCATCGTGATGTCGAGTATCTCGATCATCCGCTCGCTCCTGATTCCGTTCGCCGCCTTGATTTTAAATGCGATCCGAAAAGGCGAGATCAACACCTATACGTGGATCGGGATCAGTGTTGGGATTGTGTTCGTCCTCTTATACGGGATCGCCTCCTGGTATTTCTATACGTTCACGATTGATGCCGAGACGATTCGGGTCCGCAAAGGAATTTTCCAAAAAAGTGAACGGACGACGCAACGTAAACGGATCGAGTCGATCGGCATTCAGCAAAACGTCATCGAACGACTGTTGCGTCTTGCGACGTTGACCGTCGAGACATCGTCTGAGAGCGGAACACCGGAAGTCGAACTGAAGGGGATCCGTCTTGATTTTGCGAAAGAACTGAAGTCGTCGATCAAAAACGAGGGACAGCTCGTCGTCGAAGAACAACAGGCGGAAGTCGCCTATACGATCCCTGTCCGCGATTTGGCATTAGCCGGTGCCTTGTCAGGACGCGTCGGACTAGCGCTCGTCGGGATCGGGACCGCCTATCAATTCATCGATCAGTTCATTGAACGTTATGTCGATCGACTGTTCTCAGAACTCGCTCATTTATCGTTGTTCGTTTTGACGGGACTTGGCGTACTCGTCTTACTCGTCATCTACATCGGCTCGATCATCGTCTATATCTTGAAATACGGTTCGTACCGTGCCGTCTTGCAACACAACCGATTGTTGATCGGGTACGGGATGTTGAACCGGACCGAGGTCACGTTTCATGCTGATAAGATTCAAGCCCTCGTCATTCAGGAAAGCTGGATTCAGCGTTTGATCGGACGAGCGAGCCTGTCCTTGCACATCATCTCGGCGACCGGAGAGAAGGAGCGACTGTTGCTCCATCCGTTCATCCGGACGAACGAGATTGATCCGTTTCTGGCGACATATCTGCCGCGCTTTCGTCAGTTCAGCCCGCAGCATGAAGTCGCACCGATTGGCTTTCGCTACCGGGTTCGTTGGCCGTTACTCGGTTATGCGCTGTTGTTTACTGCATTAAGCAGTGTCTTTATCATCGTCCTTGATTCCTCATGGCGCTTCCTGATCTTGCTTCTGTTCATCTGGTTACCGTTCTATTACTTCGCTGTGCGCAGCGGTTACCGAAAGACCCGTTTCGGAACCGGCCACGATCTCTTGATGTTACGCAAACAATGGGTCCAAAAAGAGACCGTCTATACGCCACGACTGAAAATCGAGGAATTGACCTGGTCCGTTTCTCGCTGGCTCGAAGCAAAGGAGATTGCCCGGATTGAGATTCAACTACGGGGCAATACTGCTTTTAACGCGCTCTATTTTGAAAGAACGGATATCGATACCTTACAGCGCTGGTATAAACAATCGTTCCTTTCGACCCCGTTAGCAGGGGAAGTGAAAACTGACGACGAATAAGGAAAGACTCACTGTCGGAAAGGAAGCGAAGCACATGCGCAAATGGGGAATCGGCATCGTGTTGCTCGTCACGTGTCTGCTATTGTTCATCGTCTATGATGGATACCGGATGCAAGAAACATTGATCGGTCAGTCGGACGCTTCTCCGATTCTGAAGACGACGAGAACGGACGGACAGGTGACGAACGACGAGACATGGTTCAAACAAACGAGCGAGACGCAGCAATGGTCGAAGGACGGGATCGTCCGCTTCGGGCGTTATCTACCGGTTGACGGCAGCAAACAAACAGTCCTCCTCGTCCCGGATGAGATGATGTTTTCACAGACCGGTGCTTACGCATTAGCTCGTTATTATCATGAGGCTGACTTTAACGTCTTACTCATCGAACGGCGTGGGCAGGATCGCAGTGGCGGCGTTCGGAACTACGGCTGGCTCGATCGACTGGATGTCTTGGAATGGACAAAGCGCTTAGTGGCTGAAAACGGAGACGATAGAATTGTCTATCACGGACTCGGTGTCGGCGCTGCGACCGTTTTACTTGCTGCTGGTGAGACCATACCGATGCAAGTCCGAGCGATCGTTGCCGAAGGAGCTTACGCCCGACTCGACGACTGGTTCAGTTTCCTTGCGGACGATCAGATCCATTACCCAGCACTGCCGTCGTTGACGGTCGCAAGCATGTGGAACAAAGGGGACCAGGACTTCTTCTTCGGCGACGTCTCGGTGACGCGCCAAGCGACGAAAATCCGGGTTCCGACGCTGTTCATCCATGGACTGAAGGACGACCTCGTCCCGGTTCAGATGATGTACGAGCTGTATCAAGCAAAAACCGGATTAAAACAATTGTATCCGGTTCGTGATGCCGGACATGACGAGACATATACGATTGATCCGGACAACTATGAAAAACGATTGCGTTTGTTCCTGCAACCTTACTTGCGGGATATGTAAAGAAGGGAAGACGGAAGCATGCAGACGAGACAATCATCCTACTACTGGGTCGGCTCCGACGAACCGTTCGTCGATACGCAACAAATCGACCGGTTTGGTCGGATGATGCTCGGACGATTCGGTGGCTGCTCGAGAAGCGGTCAATATAAAAATGAAGACGGAGCTGCTATCTTATTCGGCAACGATTGGGAGATGGCCGTCGTCTTAGACGCTCATAAGACAGCAGATAGTGCGGCACTTGTCTTACAGCACCTAGCGCAATATGAGTCGCGTATTCGAGATGATCTAGATGCCCCACTCACTGAAGCGTTTGGTCGAATGGAGACGACCGTGCTGGATCTCTTTCAAGATCCTGACTTCATAGCGGCATGCGCAACGTTACAAGGGGAGACCGCCTGTCTGATTGCCGTTCGCAAAGGGCGCTTCATCTGGTGGTTCTCCGTTGGTGACGTCGTCTTGTATCTGTTTCACCCGGATTTGATGAAGATGGGACAAGCTGCTTTGAATGAGCGGCAGTTCTATGAATGGATTGGACGCGCGAACGCCTTTGCGTTACCGGTCCCGAGTTACACACGAGGCGTCCGCGAGTTGCGGCAAGGGGACAACCGATTGTTCGTGACGACGGATGGTTTGCTCGAGTGCCCGGGAACACCGTATGTCGAAGCAATGCAAATCGATAAAGACTTACAGTCAGGGGGTGTCGAAGAACTGCTCTCGACGATTGAAGCGTTGGGCGTGCGCGACAGCACGACCGTCGTTGCGTGGTCCGTCACGATCGAAGAATCAGTCACCCAACCAAGCGATACATAAAACACCCCGCATTCCTTTTGGAGCGCGGGGTGTCGTCATTCTGTTTCAGTTGGTTGCTGCTGTTGCTGATCGAGTTCAACCGGTTCTTGGTCGACCGGTGTTTTCACTTCAGCCAATGGGAAGGCGATGCCCGCACTCGTCAGCAAAGTGATCAAGGCGGCGCTCGTCAATGTTTGGCGCATGGTCCAACACGTCCTTTCTGTCTGTTTCTGACGTTATATTTTAATAATTCTGAACATTCTTCATCGTTTCGTCAAGCAATCTTTTATTTCCACTACGTATTTTTCCCAAAAACCCAGTATACTTAAACATGAAAAAGGGGGAAATCGATTGAAATTAACGAAAGCCAACACACGTCTATTAGAAACCGTTTTACCGCGATTGAATCTGAACGTCGCAGAACCGGACCGGACGGAAATCGAAGACCGCTTACGGGCAGACATCTACGAAGCCCAGCGGAAACAACGACCATTCGAAGAGATTCATGGTCTTTCCGTCGAGGCACGTCTCGACCAGATGATTGCCGAGTTACCGCAGCGGCACCGGATGGAAACGCAGAAACGCTGGACGCGGAACTACGTCTCGTCGATTTTGATGTTCATCTTCATCGAAGGAATCGACGGATTATTCCAGTTTGCCTTGATTGATTACTTATTCTTCTCAATCATCGCCTTGTTCTTGATCGACGCGATGTCCCAAGTCATCACGGCACCGAAGCTTAAACAAGTCAAGTCGCGGGTCTGGATTCAATTCGTCATCAGTTTCATTCTATTTTCAACCTATAAGGCACTGCTCGTGACGATCTTCCCGGCACCGGACGTCTTGATTCAGGTCAGTGGATTGCCGTCTTATATCATAGGCATTGCAGGGCTGGTCGGTCTTTATATCTACTGGTCGAAGAATCCGTTACGAAAACGCGGCGCGTAATTTGCGAGAGGGGATGGTTGCGTGGAATTCACACATTGGAAACGACGGCTGCAAGATCATTTCGAACGAATGGGCTTTTCCTTACTGACGGAACGCCTAGCGATGCAAGACATGGTCAAACTCGAAGCGACACATGGTGCCTTCCTGTTCTTCCCGGTGACGATTCATCTCTATGAACGGTCCGGCTGGAAGATGGTCGCGTTTGAGGCAGAGACGGGGGAGGATCCGCAACTCGTCGAGCAGCAGATTGCCTCGTTGTTCCAACTCTTGATGGTGACGTTCCAAGAAGAAGAGCGGGAATTTCTGCTCGGTTTCCATGCTAATACCGGTCGTTACCTGACGGACCGTAATGCACCCGTCGGACGGCTCGTCCGTCTGATCGAAGAGTGCTGGTATGACGGTGACGTCCTGCGAGTCGACACATTCGATCCGTTTCCGGGACTGTTCGTCGCACCACCTTTTGCCCATCAAAGTTATGCCTTCATGCCGGAAGAACGGACGTGGCGCTTATCCGTCGGGCGTACTGGACGTCCGGCGAACGATTATCGTTTCGACGGAACGATTTTGTCCCCACACCGCTTACCGGAATCGGAATTATTTACTGTGACACCAAAGTCGGTACCGTTAGAGGATGAAGAGGCGATCCGAAACTTACTGGAAACGGAACGACAGACGATCGCTAAGTTCCATGATCGTGCCATGGCGACGATTCGGGCGTACGACCCATCATTTGGTTTTGCTTGGCGCGGGACGCAGACATTTTTCCACGGTGTTCCGGTCAATCCATTCGCACAACGCTTGTGGCTCGAGAACGGCGTGACGCGTTACCGGATTCTACAACAAGGATCGACGCGATTGCTTGCTTCCGGTGAGACTTGTGACGCTGTCATCGAAATGCTCGATGCTGCCGTCAGCAGTGAAGAACCGGATGGTCAATCCGTCAGTCCGATTGGTCAACTGATCCTCGGGATTTGGCAACAGATCGAGTCGGACGAAGCAACGTATATCACGAACGTTGATTGCCGCGGCATCTCGCGTACACAAGCCGATAACCGGATCCGCCACGCGCTAGCAAGGCAAGAGACGATCGAGTGGGTGCACCGGGCACCGAACGAAGATGATATTTGTCGCTTTGCCGGTCTGACGTTGACCTTCCCACATCGTCCACCGGGTGTCATCACGATTGAACGAACGGAAGCAGAATAACACGAACAGGCACGTCCGCGAGTAAGCAGACGTGTCTGTTCGTTTTTTTAGTGCGCGTGCTGTGACAATCGATTAAAGACGACGGACAGACTGTAATAGATCATTGCTGTCAGAGCAGCGATCGTAAAAGAAAGCGGTAGGTCAAATGCGTCCTTCGTCGTCAAGAGAATCAGGAGACTCGCGATCACGATACCGTACACTCCGTAACCGAGGACTGTCGGCACATACGCTAATGTCGTCGATGACCGGTTGATGATCATGCCGATAAGGAAGTCGAGTAAGAAGCCGGACAGCAAGATGATTGGCAAGGTCGCTAAGACGTAAAACAAAAATATTGAACCGAATGATTCATACATCGTATCCGATGTCCGATCTCAGAGCGGTGTATAGGATATGTATGCTAGGACGGTGCAAACGAGCGTGGTGGTCAAGATGACGGCAAGTAATCGGTTTAACATCAAGGTTCCTCCTTTATTTTCCTTATTGAGGGGTCCCCCCAACAAAACGCGGAAAACATACGCTAAGTCAATTTCTGGATGAAATAAATCGACTTTTTCCTATGCTAAGGAATTAATAGCCTTTCATATTGGCTAAATAATCTTAGAATTCTAAGCGATGATATACTCCTTTTTTCTAAAACTCAACCTTATTTAACCCCTGAATCCTAGGGTCTTTTTTTATGTAGAGGAATTGGCTTTGATAATGTCTTCTGTATATTTGAGATGGGGTATATCCACTTAGTTGCTTAATATGATTTTAAAAATGCCCCTATTAATAGTATTGAAGATAAAAGTTAGTGATATCTTTTATCTTTTTTCGCTTAGAATGTTAAACCTTAAAGCAAGTTATTTACGAAAGCAGATTACAAAGAGAAGAAATTAGGAAATACAGGTGGAAGCAGTTCTTTTGAACAATTAGCTGAATACTTTTTAGCAGATTTAGATGGCGCTGCAAATATTCAAGATATTACAAACTGTGCAACGAGATTACGTGTTTCAGTAAAAGATCCTGAAAAACTAGAAAGTGAACAAGTTTTTAGAAAACATGGAGCACATGGCTTAGTTCGAAATAAACAAGCGATCCAAATAATAGTTGGACTATCAGTTGGTCAAGTTCGAGATAAAATGGAAGAAAAGGTTAAAAGTGTTCGAAAGTAAAATAGGATGTAAGAAGGTTAAAGAAATCTCCCAATGAGTGAAACCTTTCCCATCATCTTTCCAAACTATTACGATGAAGGAAAAATCGCAGTATACTCACCTTAAAGAAATATTTATACGCTAAGACATAACAACAATAAGGAAAGAGGGACTAAAAATGAAAAAAAATTCTGTAGTAATTGCTGGTGGGGGAAGTACTTATACAGCTGGAATTGTAATGATGTTAATTGAAAATCAAGATAAATTTCCATTACGGAAATTAAAATTTTACGATAATAATAAAGAACGTCAAGATATCGTTGCGAAAGCATGTGAAATTATCATTAAGGAACGCGCTCCTAAAATTGAATTCATAGCAACAACAGATCCCGAGGAAGCTTTTACAGATGTTGATTTCGTAATGGCACATATTCGTGTCGGTGGTCTAAAAATGCGTGAACTAGATGAAAAAATTCCATTAAAATATGGGGCCGTTGGTCAAGAAACATGTGGACCTGGCGGCATGGCCTATGGTATGCGTTCAATTCCAGGAGTAATTGAATTAATTGATTATATGGAAAAGTATTCACCGAATGCTTGGATGTTAAACTACTCTAACCCAGCTTCGATTGTTGCAGAGGCAACACGTATCTTACGTCCTAACTCGAAAATCATTAATATTTGTGATATGCCAGTTGCCATTAAAAAATCAATGGCTGACATTTTAGGGTTGGAATCTGAGAATGATATTATTGAACGGTATTATGGACTAAACCATTTTGGTTGGTGGACTGAGCTTTATGATAAAGAAGGCAATGACTTAATGCCAAGATTGAAAGAACATGTAAAACAATGGGGTTATGGGGCTAAAAATGATGGGATCAATAATCCACTGCTAGCGGAATCCAGCTGGATGGATACATTTACTAAAGCTAAGGACGTATACGCTGTTGACCCGGATACACTACCAAATACGTATTTAAAATATTATTTATTCCCTGACTATGTAGTACAACATTCAAACCCAGAACATACACGGGCAAACGAAGTGATGGATCATCGTGAAAAGAATGTCTTTGCCGAATGTATACGAATTGCCGAAGCTGGCACCGCTGAAGGAACAAGTATTGAAGCCGGGGAACACGCGGAATTCATCGTTCGATTGGCAGGAGCGCTTGCATACAACACATATGAAAGAATGCTATTAATTGTTCCTAATAATGGGGCGATTGCAAACGTTGAACCAACTGCAATGGTTGAGATTCCATGTTTAGTAAGTAAAGCAGGTGTGGAATCACTATCTATTGGGACGATTCCTCAATTCCAAAAGGGATTGATTGAACAACAAGTATCAGTAGAAAAGTTAGTCGTTCAAGCTTATTTAGAAAAATCATATCAAAAACTTTGGCAAGCGCTAACATTGTCAAAGACAGTACCAAGTGCGAGTGTTGCAAAAGCAATTTTAGATGACCTTATCGAGGCAAACAAGGATTTTTGGCCGGAACTTTCTTAAGGAAAAAGGGTTTGCTAAACTAGCAGCGGGTATGAGGTGTTTTCATACCCTGTTGCCTGGTAATTAAGTTAGGAGGATCTCCTTGTGAATCTTGAAGAGTTAATTAATAAAAATTATGAGTATTTGAGTGATACTGATTTTACTATTGCTAAGTACGTTCTTGCTAATAAAGATAAAATTGGGAACATGGGTATTAATCAGTTCGCTAAAAATAGTTTAGCATCCAAATCATCTGTATTAAGATTTGCTCAAAAATTAGGTTTTAGTGGATATAGTGAATTTAAAAACTTTGTAAAATGGGAAAATGCCAGCCCAAATGAGGAACTTAAACCAAATGAATTGTTTGAACAAGTTCTTTATGATGTCAATAAAACTTTAGACTATTTAAATAGTGTGGATTTTGAACCTATTTATAAAGCAATTGATACTAGCGAAAATATTTATGTCATTTCAACAGGAATAGCCCAGAAAAATCAAGCTGCAGAACTGCAACGACTATTCCTACTTATTGGCAAACCCGTTCAAATTATTCCTGCAATGGCCCACGCAAATGAATATAGGCTTATAATTGAAAAGTTAACTTCTAAAGATTTAATTATTTTGTTTTCGCTATCCGGTGAAAATCCAAACTTACAAGGGTTACCTGATATTCCTGCAGTTAAGGGTGCAAAAATGATTTCCCTTACCAATTTTAAAAGTAATTGGTTGTCAGGACATGCTGATTTTAATTTATATGCTTCCAGTACGATGAATCCTATTCCGAAAAATTGGTGGGTACGATCTGCCTCTTCCTTTTTTATTGTGGTAGAAGCATTGGCATTTGGATACTTAGATTATATAAATAGTAAAAGATAGACATTGAGGTGTGAAATGATGTTTTTTAAGAAGAGTAAAAAAGAAAAAAATATATTCATCCATAGCCCTTTAAAGGGCGAGGTTATTCCATTAGGAAGTGTTCCAGATCCCGTTTTTTCCCAGAAAATGATGGGCGAAGGGCTAGCCTTTATTCCAACTAACGGCGAAGTTTTTTCTCCTGTAAACGGGAAGGTTACACAAGTGTTTCCTACTAAACATGCAATTGGAATGGTAACGGAAGATGGCCTTGAAATGCTATTACATTTAGGACTTGAAACAGTTGAATTAAAAGGTGAAGGATTTAATATCAAAATTAATGCTGGAGATATAGTTAGTGTTAATGACCACATTGGTACTTTTGATCTTTCCTATATTGAGGAGAAGGGAAAAGAAATTATTTCAGTCCTTGTTTTCCCGAATTTTGAAGAAAAAATCTCTGAAATGATTCCGTTAAAGTCAGATGAAGTTGAAAGTGGAACGGAAATTGCTCAATTGATTTTTAAATAACTCAAATTTCATATTTGAAAATCGATTTGTGATGGGGCTCTCAATAATTTAAGACCCAGCCAAATTCGTAGCTTGAACTGATTTTAAAAAGCGAAACGGCCTCCATTCTTGGTAAGGAAGATTCTCATGCCATAGTTGTTATTTATTTTTGACAACCTAATTCTTAGATCAAAAAGTGAATTTATTAAGTAATAATTAGCCTGTATGATACTTCCTTCATTCAGGCTTTTATTATGTTCCTCTGATCTATAATCCGAGCGACGCAATCAGCCGTCGCACGTCCTGATCCGCTTGTTTAGGTGTTAAAATCAACAGTTGATCGTCTACGAGGACACGTGTCTGACCACGCGGCGTCAGGATTTCATCTTCACGAATGATCGCAACGACGAGCACATCCTGGGGCATCTCGATATCCTGTAACGTTCTTCCGGCAATCACACTGTTTGTCGAGACCCTGACCTCGATGATCTCCGCTTGCGGATGGGTGACGGTCATGAATTTCAGGAACGGTTCGACCGTCGTGTCGGGCTGTGTCTCTAGCCCCATTCGCCGGACGATCCACGGCAAGGCCGTTCCTTGCAAAAGAGCAGACGTCATGACGGTGAAGAAGACGATATTGAAAAGAAGCGGCGCATCAGAAAGACCACTCGAAAGCGGATAGGTCGCGAGAATGATCGGAACGGCTCCACGTAGACCAGCTGCCGTGATGACACTCTGTTCTTTGACCGTGTACTGAAACGGAAGTAGCGATAAGACGACGGCAAGTGGACGAGCGAGCAGGATCAACGTCAGGACGATGACGGCCGAGACGAACAAGGTCCGAGGATCGAGTAATTGTTTTGGAAAGACGAGCAGTCCGAGCATGATGAACATGCCGATCTCTGCTAGATGCGACAAGCTACCACTAAATCGTTTGAGCGTCTCGCGGTAGATCATATCATGATTGTTGATCCAGATTCCGGTCAGATAGACGGCGAGAAACCCACTGGCGTGCAAAATCGTCGCGAGACCATACGAGAAGAGCGCCCCACTGAACAGAAGCGTCGGATAAAGGGCGGACGATGGCAACTCGATCCGGTTCAGCAGTTGCGTGACGAGATACCCGATCGCAAGACCAACTAGTGTCCCAAGTCCCATCTCGTAGATGAAGGAAAGAATACCCGCACCAATCGAGAACGATTCCGGTGCCAATGCAAACGATGTGAATAAGATCGTGAGAAAGACAGCCATCGGGTCGTTCGTTCCAGACTCCGCTTCAAGCGTATGTTTGACATTAGCATCGACCGGTCGTCCACTTAACAGAGAAAAGACAGCCGCCGCATCGGTTGAGCCGACGAGTGCGCCGATCAATAACGCGACCGGCCAAGAAAAATCAAGCAGATAATGTGCGACGAAAGCGATGATTCCTGTCGTTGCGAGGACTCCGATGGTCGCGAGCGACAGGGCAGCAGGGAGAATCTTTCGGAAATGCGTCCATTTTGTATGCAAGCCACCGTCAAATAGAATCAAGACGAGCGCCATTGTCCCATAGAGACGGGCTTGTTCAAAATCACCGAAGTTGATGATTCCTGAAACGTCGGACCCGGCGACGATACCGACAACGACGAATAGGATCAACGTCGGTACATTTAACCGGACAGCAAACTTCGTCGTGATGATTGCAATCAGTAATAGTGTGCCTGCGACGAACAAAATCGTACCTTCTTCCATCCCACCACCTCTTTCTTGATGACATGCTCTCTTCTTAGTATACGTTATTTTTTGAAAATTTCGAAAAATAATACCGAAATAAGGTGTATAAACGAATAGAAAAAGGAAAACTAGAAGCAGGACTAGTGCGTTCAAAATGGAACATCAAGGAGGAAGAGGGATGAACATCTGTATCGTCACGGGTGCCAATTCTGGTATGGGAATGGTCACGATTCAAGAATTACTGGAGCGGGGAGATCGTGTCATCGCGACCGTCCGGTCTCAGAAAAAAGCGACGGCACTCGTTCAACTGTTGCGGGAAAACGGTGTATCGCATACACAACTGGAAATCGAGATTGTGCAACTGGATCAACTTGACTCCGTCCGTCGTTTTGCGGATCGCCTGTTCGACATGGTGGGTCGAATCGACCGTTTGATCCTAAATGCTGGAGTCATGGTACCGCCGTATCATGTCACGAAGGACGGCTTTGAATCGCAATTCCAAGTCAATTACTTGAGTCACTTCTACTTGATCGAGCGATTGTTACCTTTACTCGAAAAAGGACAAGATCCGCGCGTCATCTCGATTTCCTCTCTCGCCGGTGAAGGCGGCTTGATCCGGACCGACGTCGAACTTGAGGCGATCGCGCACGTCAAAAAAGAACACTACAGCCCGATGCGTTCTTACCGCGAATCGAAGCTCCTGCAAATGATTCATATGCGTGAGCTAGCTGAAAAGCACGGCGACCGGATCACGTTCGTCAGCGTCCACCCCGGGATCGTCAATACGGATTTGTTCTATCGCGGCAAGTACGGCAAAGTGATGAAGACGTTACTCAAACCAGTCGCGCAAGTCGGATACTGGACCGGAAAACTTTATACACCGGAATACGGTGCGAAGACGGCGCTCTATCTTGCAACAACCGACGATCCACTTGACAACGGCGGCTATTATGCTGATTCCGCTCCTCGACTCAGCAATCCGATCGTTGAAGATGACGAGTACCGGGCACAAGCACGGAATTTGTCGCGCCGCTGGGTCGAATTATCCTGAACGCCAAAAAAACGACCGGCTCGTGGGAAGCAGGTCGTTTACCGTTGTGACGACTGGGGGTCAGATCACTCCTAAAGAATACGTTACATCGAAATAAAATTGTGGAATATGAAAAAAATCACAAAATAATGGGCAAACATGAAATCTTGAAGCAAAAAGGTTTTCTTCTCGCTTTGCATTCGTTAGGATAGAGAAGAATTTTTTTGTAACAGGAGGAATAACATGATACGACAAGCTACATCAAAAGACGTTCGAAACATCGCAACCCTACTTGAGCAAAAAGCGCTCTCCCTTAAAGCTGGTGGCAGTAGCCAGTGGTCAGCTTATCTTGAGCAAGACATCGAGCAACTCGTCGTGCGAGATTTAGAAGCCGGTCGCCTGTATGTCTTTGAGGATCAGAACGAGCTGCTTGGTTCCGTTGCCCTGCTTCCTTCGCTCGAATGGGATCAATCCTTGTGGGATGATGTAGAAGGTCTGTATATCCATCGAATCGTCGTCAGCGACCGCGCAAAAGGACGTGGAGTCGGTCGGAAACTGCTGGAACATGCGATTGCTGTGACAGAGGACGAAGGGGAAATCCTACGACTCGACTGTGTCGCTTCAAACGAGTTTCTCAATGCGTATTACACGTCATTCGGCTTCGTCTATCAAGGAACACGGGACGGGTTCGCGATTTACGAGTATGAACGCATCGAAGCGACGGCCTGAAGCGGTTCAATCAAGACAACGGTCGTTTCGTTTGGTATGGTAAGAGAAAAAGAACGGTTCAAGGAGTGATCGGATGCGATTGAATATCGGCTTCATCGGCTTTGGCAAAAGTACGACCCGTTACCATTTACCGTACGTGATGATCGAGGACAACTATCACGTCACCTGGATTTACAATCGGAAGGAAAAACCGGAGCTGTTCGCGTCCTATCAAAATCGACTGCCAGATGCACGTTTTACGACGGATGTGTCTGAGATGCTCGCTGACCCGGCACTTGATGTCGTCGTCATCAATACACCACCGGCTACCCATTTCGAATACGCGTTGCTCGCCTTGCAACATCAAAAGCATGTTCTCGTCGAAAAGCCGTTTACCGTGACGGAAGAGGAGACGAAGCGTTTATTTGCGGAAGCACATGCGCAAGGCGTCAAAATTCTCGCTTATCAAAACCGCCGTTACGACAGCGACTTCCAAGTCGTCGCCCAAATCATCCGTTCCGGAAAACTCGGACGACTTGTCGAAGTCGTCTCGCAGTTTGATTTGTTTCGTCCCGAAGCAGCGTCAGCTGATGCGCGCCATGAGAACGGCGCACTCTACGGACTCGGTGTTCATACGCTTGACCAAATCATCGCCTTATTCGGAAAACCGGACAAGGTCGCCTTTGATGTGCGTAGTGTTCGACTGCCGCACAATCCCGATGATGCGTTTGCGATTGATCTCTATTATCCGGAGCTAAAAGTCAGCGTTCGGACGAGTCACGTCGCGCTTGCTCCGGCACCGAGGTGGATGTTACACGGAACGAACGGTACGTTCATCAAACAACACGTCGATCGGCAAGAGCTTGATCTGAAAGCGAACTACTTCCCGGGAGAAGAGGGCTTTGGAGAGGATTCGGAAGACGATTACGGTCGTTTGATTTATCATGATGAACATGGTCACTTACAAGACGTCCGGATTCCGAGTCCCGTCGGTGATTACGGTAAAATGTATCGTGCCTTTTACCGCAGTATCGTCGAAGATGCACCGCTTCCAGTGAAAGAAGAAGATACCTTGTTTGTTGCCCACCTGCTTGAACAGGCTTTTGCGCAACCGTCTCCTTATATCTTGACGATCCAAAATTAAATTTTAATTTGATTGCAGGTTGATGACAACTCGACTGTGCCTATAGGCATGGTCGGTTTTTTTTGCTATAACGAATGAGTACATCCCTTATTTTTCAGATTTTTCTAAAGAAATGTTGATTATTTTTTCAAAAAGTTGGGAAAAGGGGAATGTCTCATCAAATCTAAACATAGGGGGTCTATCATGAAACGATTCTTATCCGCATTGCTCGTAGCGGCTGTTATCGTTGGGGTACTCAGCCCTTCGTTGATCGCTGAGGCCGCGACGAAGTTGACCGTGACGACGGAGGTCTTGCGTGTCCGCGAAAAACCGTCGACATCGAGTAAGATTCTCGGTAACGTCTACAAAGGGAACGTCTACACTTCAAAGGGAACATCCGGCAGCTGGTATAAAATCAGCTACAAATCCCGTACCGGCTACATACACAAGAACTACGTCAAATCGTCCACTTCGAAATACACGTCGACAGGAACGAAGTATACGACGGTCGGCACACTCAACGTCCGGACGGGCGCTGGTACGAAGTATAAGGTCGTGGATCAATTAAACAAAGGCGTTGCGGTTGCGACATATGGCACGTCAGGGAGCTGGACACGGATTCTCTATAAGGGAAGTTACCGTTATATCTCGACGCAGTACGTATCAAAGTCAAAGCCATCAACGTCGACGAAGCAGTTAAACGTCCCGTACTACAACCAATATTCACTCGGATATCCGTCCGGTTGTGAGTTCGTCTCGTTGAAGATGGCACTCGAGTACAAGAAAAAAGCCGTCTCTGCTACATCACTCTACAATCAAATGCCGAAAAGCATGAAAAATGCGACGTATAAAAACGGGAAGTATTACTGGGCAGATCCACAAAAGATGTTCACAGGTAATCCCGCTGGAACGCTCGACTACTACAAGAACTGGGGAATCTATCCGAAAGGAATTCTACCTCTCGCGAAAAAATACCGCAGCGGGTCCGTTGATATCTCAAAACAAGGTGTTTCAAAGATTGAGAGTGAGATCCGTAGCGGAAACCCGGTCATCGTCTGGGCAACGGTCGATTTCAAGAATCCATATGGCTACTTCTCATGGATTAAACCGGACGGCAAAACATTCACAGGTTACCGGAACTATCACGTCATGCTCGTGACGGGTGTCTCAAGCGGTTCGTTCTACGTTTCGGATCCATACCGCGGCAAGTACAGTGTCAGTCGCTCGCAGTTCACGTCCGTCTTCAATCAGACAGGACAATATGCGTTATCTGTTCGTTAAACGCTCAACCGGTCGCTTCCACGCGACCGGATTTTTATTTTCAGGCGTATTGATACGAAAACTACTGTAAAATGAAGGAGTTCACCTGCTAGGTGTGTAAAAGAATGACAATGTATCCATGAAAGGAAGTGAAGAGATGGAAGATCCACGGATCACGCGTCTCGAGCAGGAGGTCGCTGCGTTACGCCAACGCGTGGCTGCCCTTGAAGGACAGCACACTTCGCCTGTCGCCCCTGAACCGAGCGAACCAGAAGTAAGTACGGTCGCCCGCCCAGCCCCGCGTCCTGCCTTTACGAAACGAAAGCCGGTTGTTCCTCAACCAACATTCAAGGAAAAGCGCTCCCGCGAAGACTGGGAACAGGTCATCGCAACTGTCTGGTTACCCCGAATTGGAGCGATATTCGCCGCACTTGGAGCTTTGTTCCTCTTCTCCTACGCCTCGGTTGCCGGTCTGATCAGTCCGCCTGTCCGCATCGGAAGTGGGGTATTGATCGGTTTACTCGTCATCGCCCTTGGAGAATACCAGTATGAGAAGAAGCGACGTGAACTTGGGGTCGGACTCGTCGCGACCGGTACGATCGTCGCTTTGGCGGCATTGTTCGCCGGAATGGCCTTATATCAATTCTATCCACCGTCATTAGCTTTCTTACTTGAGCTCGTCGTCGTTTTCATCGCGTACGGTCTGATGCTTTGGATGCGATCGCAAGCCTTGCTCGTCCTCGTATCCATCACCGGCTTCTTATTACCGTATCTACAATTATCGGACGACCCGAACTTACCGCTCTTCTTATTGTACGAAGTCGTCTTGTTCGCAGCGATCTTCTTTGCGGTTGACCGACTGAAGGCCAAAAAAGCGTTCGTCTTCGCTTGGGTGATCTTTACGATCGCACTCGCGTTCGGTCTACTCTCGTTAGAGCTCTACTGGCTTGATGAACAGGTACCACGACTTGATGAATGGTCTCTCTTACTTGCGACATTCTTCGGCTACGGTGCGACTTCCTTCGTCGGAAAACGGATTCAGTTTGAGAAGAACGTCCCAAGTTGGCTCGCTGGGGGTGTCGTCTTACTGACGTTACTGATCCTCGACTGGTCGTTCGGTACGCTGATCGCGATTCTGTTCGCTGGCACTGCCTACCTTCTCGCTGAACGATTGAAGGATCCCGCTCAAAATGGTGTCGGTCACGTCGCCTTACTCGTCACCGTCCTCTTGATTCCGGCAGATGCCCTCAGCTGGACGTATCAACTGCGCTACTTTTTGATTGCCGGTTTGATTGCTGCATTCTGGTTCGTTCCACGAGCGCGGATGCCACACCAACGGTTATTTAACGTCGGATTGTATGTCGTCTTCATCTTCTCGGCTGTCGTTGACTATGAAACCTATCAAAACCTAGGTTTATCCTACGCCTTGACCGTTCTAGCGATGGTCCTAGCTTCGACAGCGTTTGTCTTACTCCTCGTTCAGACACATCGTGATCCGGGCTGGAAAGGGTCGTGGCAACTCGTACTTGTCCTAGCGGCGATCGGCGTCTTTACGACCTATACGTTGATCATCATGGAACTACCGTTTTATCGTGGTCTTGAAGAGACGGCACGTAGTACGACGTTATCCGCGGCTTATATCGTCCTTGCCCTCGTGCTCGTCGCGATCGGTCGGATGCGGACGTCGTCGACGTGGCGGTTGTCCGGGTTGTTGCTCCTGACGATCAGTGCCGTCAAGCTTTTATTGTTTGACTTGTCATTCCTCACCTTGTTCCAAAAAGCGTTCGTCTTCATTGGCTTTGGAATCGTGACGTTCATCATTTCACGGACCTATTTCAAGAAACGAAAAGAAAATGCCTGACAAAGCGCTTGGATTGGTCAAGAATGACCAGTTCAAGCTTTTTTTATTGTGCAAAAAATTTATTGATAACGATTATCATTGTCGTCTATACTGATGAAGGAACTGACTTAATTAGTAATAGGGGGAACCATACATGAAACAAGCATTATTGATGACAGGCGCACTCGCGGTCGTCTTAGCAGGTTGCAGTGAAGCAAAACAAGCGGAAAAACCAGCACCGAAAAAGGCGAATTTCGATCAGGTCGTCACCGATTACCGGACGTATGCGATCAATGAAATCGATACGTTCGTTCGTGAGACAGAAAAATTCACCGATGCCGTTCAAGCAGGCAAACTGGAAGAAGCAAAAGCGTTGTACGCACCGACGCGGATGTATTACGAACGCGCGGAACCGATCGCGGAAGTGTTCGGTGATCTCGATCCGAAAATCGATGCGCGAGCAGGCGATGTCAAAGCGTCGGAGTGGGGGGGCTACCACCGGATCGAACAAGGGTTGTTTGAAAAGGGAACGACAAAAGGCTATGAAGCGTACGCGAAACAATTGATGAAAGACGTCCACTTACTGCGGGCGAAGGTCGAGACGGTCGAAGTGACACCGGAGTTACTCGTCACGGGGGCGACCGATCTATTAAACGAGGTCTCGACGTCAAAAGTGACAGGGGAAGAAGACCGTTATTCGCATACCGATTTATATGACTTCGCGGCAAACGTCGAAGGGGCTGAAAAGATCTACGAACTATTGAACCCGGCATTGAAAAAACAAGATGCGGCGTTATCAAAAGAGATTGCAGCTCGCTTCAAGGATGTCCACGCGTTACTCGATGCGAAGAAACAGGGTGACGGCTTCGTCCTCTATACGAGTCTCTCGAAACAAGACGTCAAGCAGATGAGTGTTGCCATCAATGAACTCGCGGAACCGCTCTCGAAGATGGGCATCGTACTGGAGGGATAAGCATGAAACCAATCCAAGAAGGCGTCACGCGGCGTGACGTCCTGAAGGTCGCAGGCTTGACGAGTCTCGGAGCCGCCCTATATGCCAGCGGTCTTGAGAAGTTTCTTCCGCGGACATTAACTGTCGAAGCAAGTGATCAAGAGCCGTTCTACGGGACATATCAAGCGGGAATTCTGACACCACCACAAAATCACGTCCAAGTTGTCGCCTTTGATATCAAGACGGAGCGACGCGATGAACTCGTTTATTTATTAAAGCGCTGGACACGGTTGTGTGCCCGACTTGCGGCTGGGTTACCATATGGCGATTCCGACTCCCGTTACGTCCCACCGGAAGATACGGGGGAAGCCGACGGATTATCGGCCGGTCACTTGACGTTTACGTTCGGGTGCGGTCCGAGTCTGTTTGACGGTCGCTTCGGCATCCGTCATAAGCGACCGGAGGCGCTTAAACCGTTGCCGACGTTCGATCTCGATCGTTTAGATGAAAAATGGGGCGGAGGCGACCTCGTCGTCCAAGTTTGCGGTGATGATGCGCAAGTCGTCTTCCATGCAATTCGTAACCTCGTCCGTGTTGGGCGCGGAACGGTCGCGATGCGTTGGTCCCAAGCTGGTTTCCAGCGCAGTAAAGCAGCAGATGCCTCTGGCGGGACACCGCGCAATCTGTTCGGCTTCAAGGACGGTACGGGAAATCCTGACGTCTCGAATAAACAGGTCCGGAAAGAAGCACTCTTTTGCCAGTGGCAGGACGGGACGCCATGGTTGACGAACGGCTCGTTCCTCGTTGTCCGTCGCATTCAGATGCATCTCGAAGTCTGGGACCGGACGATCCTAAAAGAGCAAGAACGGACCTTCGGGCGCGAACGTGCTTCCGGGGCACCACTTGGCTCTACAGACGAATTCGCTTCCGTTACACCATCGAAACGGCAAGAACGGGGCGAAGCTGCTTTACCCGTTGACTCGCATACGGCTGTCGCGCACGGAGACGGGAAGACAGCCATCTTACGCCGTTCCTACTCGTATCAGGACGGCATCGATGAAAAAACGGGTGCCCTCGACGCTGGACTACTCTTTTTATCGTATCAGCGCTCGCCAAAACAATTTATCGAGATTCAGCGTCGTCTTGCCGCACAGGATCGACTGAATGAATACATCACGCACCGTGGAAGTGCCATCTTCGCCTGCTTCGGTGGGATCTCGAAAGGAGGCTACATCGGTGATGCGTTATTTGCGTAATCTTGTCCTTTTACTTGTACTCCTTGTAGCCGGTCAACACGCGATGCCTGTCCAAGCTACTTCGACGGATGATCTCTATGTCGCAATCGGACAAGCTTTGTCTGCCGTCGCAAGTGAAGATCGCGCGGCACTGAATCAAGCGATTGATGAACTAGGACAAGCTGCTCAAGACTTAGCTGATCAACAAGCGGCAATCACGAAAGCTGTCAAACAGGTCGATGCGAAACGGTCGGCAGCGTTTCCGGAAGTCCGCGAGCAACTGACAGCACTCTCTGCTGCCGTCCGGAAGCAAGAAGAAGCTACTAAACCGAAGACAGATCCGGTCGCGAAAGCAAAGGTGAAACAATTGCTTTCATTGACGAAAGAGATGCGGCAGGTCAAAGCGAGCGACCGTCCGGCAGCGGAGCAACGATTGTTGACCGCATGGGCGACGCACGAGAGTCTTGTCCGAAATGACAGTGTCGGTCACTATGGCAACATCGAGATGGCGCTTGCCTCGATTCGGATCGCCGCGGCGCGAAAGCCTGCGGATACGAAGGAGTGGAAGACGGCACTTGATCAATTCGATACGGCCGTTCAGTCCTTCCTTGACGGAGAACAAGTCCAAGCGAAGAAAACAGGACTGCAGTCACTGCTGACACCGCTTGAAGAGGCACAGACCGCGCTTGCAGCAAGTGATTTGCCGCAAGCGAAGCTGGCACTCGAATCGTTTCTGAAGACCTGGCCGCGAGCCGAAGGCGAGGTCCGGACACGAAATGAAGGTCTCTATTCCCAGCTTGAATCAGACGTACCCTTGCTACTTGCTCGGCTGACGCCGGAAACGCGGCAAAAAACGGCACAAGAACTCCAGTCGTTCGAGAATGCTATTGCACAATTACAAACAAAGACGCATTATACGTTCATCGACGCGATGCTCGTGATGCTCCGGGAAGGTTTGGAAGCATTATTAATCGTCAGTGCACTTGTTGCCTTTGCACGGAAAAGCCGAACCAAACAAGAAGGTAAGGTCTGGGCAGGTGCCGGACTTGGTCTGATCGCAAGTGGTCTGTTAGCCCTCATCCTGCAGACCGTCTTTCAAGCCTCATTCGCAGCAACAGGTCGCGAACAAATCGAGGGCTACACGGGAATCGTCGCGGTCGTCGTCATGTTATTCGTCGGTTACTGGTTGCACTCGAAAAGCGCCGTCGCGAAACGCAAACACTTTTTGTCGACGCTCTCAACGACGTCCTTGTTCTTCGTCAGTTTCTTGACGATCTTTCGGGAAGGTGCCGAGACGTTGTTATTCTACATCGGAATGGCACCAGCGATGACGAAGACTGCCTTGTTGTCCGGGATTGGTCTTGCAATCGTCATCATCGGACTCGTCTCGTATGCGGTCATCCAAATCGGTGTTCGTTTACCGATCCATCGTTTGTTCCAAGTCGCGTCGTGGTTGATTTATCTGATGGCATTCAAGATTCTTGGTACGAGTCTGCACGCGTTGCAGCTGACGAACGTCTTACCGATCCATCCGATCAATGGACTCGGAACCGCCGGCTGGATCGGCTTCTATCCGACGATCGAGACACTCATCCCGCAAATCGTCCTGATGATTTTGATTGCGATGTTTACGATTTGGCAAAAGCGGCGTGCATCTTCAATCCAGACGGCTGCTTAATCCATTTTTCAATTTCAGGTTTTAACTATTATGTTTCGGGTATAACTTCTTATCAGCAGCTTGCTGCATGAAGGAGAGGGATTTTTATGCTTGAAACGCGCATCGTACGAAACATGACCGCTGTCGACGCAGAAGTGACGAGCCTTAAATCAAGTGGTTATTCGAATAAACAGATCTACATCTTTGCGAAAGACGAAGAACTCGCCGAACGCATCGCGAACGATACGCAGACGTTACCGTATCGCGTGACGAAGAAGTCGTTCTTCGAGACCTTATTATCAGCCGTCCGGAGTAACCGGAAAGACCGGATCGCTCAGTTGTCCGAGCTTGGTATGACGAAGGATGTCGCCGAGGACCTAGAAGATGAAGTCCGACACGGTCGGATTGTCATCGTCGGTTCGAAGTCTGATTTACTGAATCCAGTGTTTGCGGCATCGTATGTGGCGGATGAAGCAACCGATTATGGTGCTGGCGTCCCGAAACTCGAAGATGAGGAAACGACAACAACGTTACCAGCCGATCAAAATGTCAAATTAAAAGATGAATGATACGTAAGCCTCCTGTTTCTCAGCATAGAGACAGGAGGCTTTTGTTTAACCTTCTCTTGGAAGGGAATGGAAAGGGTGAAAGGAGGAAAGACGATGCAATTCTTATATGTTGGTTATTACGATGCAGACCAGATGGATGCTTTATCAAAGGAAGAGATTGACGCCTTGATGTCGCGTTGTGATGCGTTGATGAACACCTTTAATAAACAAGTGAACGTTTTATCAGACTGGCACCCGGGTCTAGCGACACAAACACTTTACTGGCGAGATGGTGTCGTGCAGACGAATGATGAACCAGATCGCTCGAGTGGGGAGCAAATCGGCAGTTTGATCGTCTTTGAAGCACGTGATTTGGATCATGCGATGGAACTAGCTTTCCTTCATCCGACGACTCAAGTCGCAGAAGGGGAATCTTACGGTTGGCGAGCGGAAGTTCGACCGTTATCAGGTACCTCATGATGTATGGATTATGGACGACATTTACGACTCAAAACGGACAACGCGACAACGTCATTGCCCTGTTGCTTGAAGCTGCGGCTTCTCTTGCGACGCATCCGGGCTGCCTGCACTACATCATCAGCCGTTCTGCGAGCCAGATGTTTTGCATGTTCGCGAAATTTGGACGGATGCGGCTACTCATCAAGCATCCTTAACGTTACCGGTGACGCAGCACTTGATTACGCAAGCGCGTCCGTTACTTGAACATGTTGAACGTGTACTGGAAGATCAACCGCTCGGTGGCAAAGGACTCATATAAATCAAAACCCCTTCTCTCATCGAGAAGGGGTTGAATGCTGTTAGGTTGCCTTCCACTCGATATCGATGACGTCCGACGCTCGCACCATTCGGCGCATACCTGTCGATGTGACGAGTTCAATCGTTCCGCGGTCATGAAAAATCGCTTGGATCGAACCGGATACCGTATCCAGTTGTTTCAATCGGACGTGGACCGTCTGTCCGGTCCGGATTGCACGTTCCATGATGTGTTGCAAGGAGAGGCGATCACGAACAATCGTCTCTTCGCGTGATTGATACAAATGTTCAAGATGAAGGATATGCTGGCGTGAAGTCAGTTGTTTCCACTTGCGATTCGATCGTTTTTTAGATGCGAACATGGCTGACCACCTCCTGAATTGAGTCGTACGCTAGACAGTCGTGCGCTCTGCTTCAGATAATTCCCTTCACGATCCGTGCTTAAACACGTGCACCTGACATTTTTTCACGAAACGCCTCGATGGCCACAATTGCTTCTTGATCGTGCTCGACCTCACCCGGTGCATTCCCTTCGGCAAGAATCGCTGTCTCAAGCGTCGCACCGAGGAACGACGCGATATGTTTGAACTGCGTGACGAGTGCTTGTCCTTTGAGGCGCGGATCGTCTCCACCGACGGCAATCAAGTGGAATCGTTTCCCCGCCATTCGGCTTTTGAAGTCAAGTTCTTCGTCGCGCAATGACTCGCTGAATCGGTCGATGAATAATTTCATCTTCGTCGACATCGAGTACCAGTAAATCGGCGTGATGAACAGGATGTCATCGTGTTCAAGCATCGCTTCGACGATTCGGCGATAGTCATCACCGATCGGCAAAAAGCCTCCATGATGACGGCGGTCTTCGATCGGCTGAATCGAGACGTTCGCCAAATCGACAGCAACATGAGGGATGCCTTTCAATGCTTGTTCCCCGAGCCATTCACTGTTTCCTTTACGTGAGCTACCATAAATCGTATACATATCGTGCATCTCCTTTTGAATTCGATTGTTTTATTCTATTCCAAACTTCACTGTCAATACACCGATATGCTCACAATTGGTTTTGAATAAGGGTTTTGCGGAAAAAGACAAGAAGACGAAAAAACAAATGGGGGAGGAACAGTCGAATGGAGAGAAGTACGCTCATTGCGCTAGAAAAACACTTATATGCCATCCACCTCGAAATGGATGGACTGGCGCGGCTGATTACGAAACAATTGATTCATTTGAGCCAAGTGGCTGCATCCGTCGAACATTTTCGGCGGATGAGCTTTGATATCTATAAACATCGGACGTCGCTCGAACAGATTCCGTCACAAGTCTTATATGAGACGGCTCTCGATTACGAAGATTGGCTCGAGGAAGAATTTGATGAGATTCCTGCTAATTGGCAACTGGCGACGAAAGAAGAAGAGGCACTCGAGCAGCTCTGGTGGTTCGAGTTCTCACGGATTCTAGCGGAACTCGAAGAATGGCTCAGTCTTTATCTGATTCGCCGAATTCGAGAAGATGTCCGCTATATGCCACCGGTGATCGAGAAGAACGCCTACGCCTTGTCGGAAGATGCCCGACACGTCTTTTGGCGACTTTTACAACGTTCCGTCGCGAAGCCTTCATCAAAAATCAAGGCCAATCAATTATCGTGCCGAATGGGGATCGCCGAGATCGCCCGCTGTGCCCGCCTCAATCAAGATCGAACACGTCGTGCGATCGGTGAACTGAAGAACCGGGGACTGGTTGCGATCGAGGAGGACGACGAGAAGTTGAAGATGCGGCTTCGGCTTCAAGTCATCTGATTGAAGGCGATGAAGCGTTCAATCATGCGTTCATCCCAACGCGCGGATGGACCAATCCAAATGAGATGACCGGGGCTCTTCGATTCGATGAACTGTGCATGCGGAATGCTTCGTCGAGCGTGTTCGGCGTGTTCGAACGGAACAGCACGGTCTGACTTTGAATGGACGATCAAAACCGGACACGTGACGGCTTTGAGTCGCTCTTGTCCTAAGTCTTGCGTGATATCGAACAACACACCCCGTCCTGGACCATTTTGAAGACCGACCTCATATAACAACGAAGCATCCGTCTCACTGATGTGAGTACGGATTGTTTCGCGTGGTAAGAGACTCGTCATCTCGACCATCCGAACGGCCGCTTCTTCAGGAAACTTCCGAATTTTATCCTTCACATACGCCCAAATCCCCCATTGAATGAACTGCAAGGGACGCTGCAAGACCGGTTGGATGAGTAGGCGATGATAAGGAAGTGAAATCCGATGCGTCATCGCACACGCTAAGACGAGGGCATGAACGCCCGTATCCATTCCGGCAAGGGCGATCGCCGTCGGTCCTCCGGCTGAGATGCCGTAAACGGTATAGTGTCCGATTTGACGGGATGCGAGCCACCCGGCGTAAAATGTCGCGAGCGCCTCTGGATTATCTGCGAGTTGAAGTGGTGTTCGCCCATACCCCGGACGCGATGGTACGATGACACGATACCCTGCAGCAATCAATTTCTCGACATGGTAGATTTCCCGATAATCCGACTGCGTCCCATGAATTAAAAGAATGACGGGACCGCTTCCGCTATCCCGGTAATCAAAGCGCTGACCGTTCCATTCTGCGATACAATGCATCCAAATTCTCCTATCTCTTAATATTTACCATTTTATTGTTAATCTAATTCTCTTTTTCATGTATACTGTAAAGTATAACCAAACCATTGTGACTTAGGAAATGAGGATGCGTAGTGTCAAACGAAAAATTAACAAACCGTGACCGCTTACTTGCTGTACGAGAAATCTTCGAACGTCAGTCGGATGAAGATCATACGTTGACGCTTGAGGAATTAAGCATGGAACTCTCGAAACGAGGCTTAATCGAGAAGCTATCCCGAAAATCGTTAAAGGATGATATTGCAGCACTTGCCAAATCAGGCTTCGACGTCGTGGCGGAAGAGACGAAGAATGGACTTGCCATTCCGTATCATCTCGTCAGTCGTCCTTTTGAACATCATCAGCTCCGATTGCTCGTCGATGCCATCGCTAGTGCGAAGTTCATCTCGGAAAGTGAGACAACAGCTCTCGTCAAGACGCTTCAATCCCTGACGAGTGATAAGATGGCGGAGTCACTTCAGCCGGTCCTACATACTGTCAAAAAACCAAAAGGGATGACATCCCGCTCAATCGATACGATTCAGAAAGCAATCAGCGAAGGTTTCGTCATCAGCTTCCAGTACCAAGGGAAATTCAATGAACGGACGCGAAAGTTCGAGTTACGCAAGGATGGCGAGCATTATCTCGTTTCACCAGCACACCTATTGATGGATAACGGAAATTACTATTTGATCGGAAGAGACGAACGGATCAAAGAGATTCGAACGTATCGGGTCGACCGAATCGTTGATTGTAAAGCATTCGAACCGATGGAAGAACCGGTCTATGTCGAGCCAAGTTACTTAAGTAATATGTTCAACATGTATGGAGGAGAGAACGAGCAATTGACGCTTAAATTCCAGGAGAGTCTGATGCCGACCGTCGTTGACCGGTTCGGGACCGATATCCGTTGTCGTCGTCTCGATGACCTCTGGTTCGAGGTTAAGGTCGATGCGCTCTTTTCTGACGGCTTCATGATGTGGCTGATCCAGTTCGGCAACCAAGCAGAAATCATCGCACCTGTCGAACGCCGAGAGGCATTCAAGAATAAAGTAGCGGGTCTTGCGACGATGTACCAAGTCGAAACACCTGCTCTTTAAGAGGTAAAGCAAGGTTCATTTGACCATGGATCTTGCTTTTTTAATGATTGAATAAAAAAATGTCGTTTTTTGTCGGATATTCATATTTGAATATTTTAAGCGAATAGTTCCAGTTACTATTATAGGTATCTGATACTTATGTAGGAGGAACGACATGCAACAGATGGAAAAAAGCCGATCAAACGGGATGCGGAAATTAGGTGCTTTCCTGTTCTTCGTTTGTTTATCCTATACATCTTGGTACTTATTCTCACTTTTTGTCTTTCGTCTCGTGTTACCAGAAGATGTCATGACATCACTCGATATCGTCGCGTTCGGATTCAGTCCGGTTATCGCTCTTGTTGTCACCATCGGATCGCTACGTTTGATCGAACGGCGCATGAAACCTAAATTTATCCCCCTTTTATTCATCGGGTATATGCTTTCAACAAGTGTTTTGATCTATTATTCAGTTGCCTACGCGCTTCTACCCAGACTGTAACTTGCAACTCCTAAGCAATTGGCATATGCTACGCTTATAGCTTGCTAGGTAAGGGGGGATACGATGAACGCACAGTATATCCTCGACTGGATGCCGCTCGTGATTCCTGTCGGTGCCATCGTCTTTATTGTCGTCATTGCGCGTAAGGCTTCAAAAATCGATGCTGAAAAGTAAGAAGACTCCAGCTAGGGAGTCTTTTTTTATCGGGTTCCGTTGACACTTTATTTACGCGATTTCCCTATTGTTCGAAAACATAACGCCACACATTTAATGGTATAAAGAAACTAGGTGAAAGACCTAATATCAGGAAACCATGGATGGACGGATGAGCCAAAGAACCGTCATGACTTTACTTGCACTCAGTCTACTGCTTACGGTGTGTATGTTGAAAAAATCGACGTTGACGCCAAAAGCTAGTACCATCGATCTCACCATCGCTGTCGTCGGAACGGCTCCGGTTCTTACACAATCTCCGGACTTCCACTCAATTGATCTGCAGGAAATCAAAGGAGATTTACGTCAATATGACGCCGTCATGATCATGCCGGAGTACTTACATAAGGCAGCGGGACGTGACTATGCCTCCGTCTACCGGAAAGCACATATTTCATTTTTCTTCATCGGCTCTCAAAAATCCATCGAACCGTTTCTTAATCCGAGTCTCTCCTATGAGGGAAGCCTCAATCAATTGATGCGCACTCAATGCGACAAAAAGCCCTTACTCCACGAGCAAGGGCTTTTTGTTAACGTTCGATTTGTTCGCGTACTTGACGCCGGAACGTTTGGATATCATAGGCGGGTTCGCTTGTGCTGAATTCAATCCCGTCGATTAAACGCGCATTGGATGACGCATCCGGGAACTCAATCCGCATCAACCACTCAAGCGTCGTCTCCTCATGACGTCTTGGGAAGGCTTGTTCAAGTTGCGAAGCAATCTTCAGCAGCGGGTGATGACTATAACGTTTTGGAGCATGCGTTCGTACCTGTTTGGAACGTTTGACAGTCTGTTCCATTTCAATCGGAATGATTTTTCGCTTCCGGATGACGTACAGCGTGATTGCAACGAACAGTACAGTCACGATTGCCGTCACGATCCAAATCCAATGTGACGTTCCCGCTTGGACCGTTGCTTGTTTGACGTCTTCCACGCTTTTGATGTTTTCAAGTCCCATTGCGCGGTTCGTCATGTTGTCCGCTTTTCGTCCGAGTGGCTCCGTCCAAAGGAAGAGGGAGCCAAATGCTTCAAACAGCGGTCGGATCGAATTCGTCACGGACCCTACGAGTGCTTCCTTCGTCAATCGAAAAAGACCGGCTAAAAGGAGCCCTAACGTCAGCATCAGACCAACTGTTGAGAAGATACGTCGCCATTCTGTCATATAGGTGACGACGAATGGATACGCGACGACAAGGAAGAGGAGCAAAAAGGCACCAAGCGGTGGAGTCACACCTGGGAATAGAATCATCACGCCACCGACGATCAGTCCACTTGCGGCGTAACGCCAAGCTGACTCGACCGTATCAAGAAATGCGGTCCAGGCGACGAAGATAAGAGCTAAAATACAAGCAACCGGAGATAGAATGAACAGTAATCCCGCTGCGAGTAGCTGTAGTCCAATCCGAAGCGAGCGGTGCGGCACGAAGGCAAGTGCCGGGAAAACGAGTGCTAGATAGAACGGAACGGGTAACAGACTCGCTAGGAAAATCCACCAGAGAATCATGCGCTCACCCCTTTCTGCCGATGACCGAGATGGATCTCTGCCGTCGTTGACGGAACGCTCCGTTGTAAGCGTTTCGTGAAATAGCGGCGCTCGAGTGGTAAGTCATATTCCGAGATCCGGGCAAGACATTCCATCGTCCGCAGGAACTGATGTTTCCCCGTACCGGACGGGACATGATACCACTGACCCGTTCGATTGACCATCGAGATCCAAAGACTGTAGGAAGCGCCTTGTTTTTCGAGTTCGCGGATGATTGTTGCGGCACGCGATAAGAGTTTCTCGAAGTCAGAGCGGAGGGCGAGCCCATCTGCTGACAGACCATCGACGATCACGGCATAATCATGATTACGTTTCCGATCATATTGATACGAATACAGTTCGTTTGTCTTTGCATAGGCAGACCAATAAATCGATTTCGCGTCTCCGGAATAGGGAACGACTGAATGAAAACTCGAACGATCCGAAAACGGACTCGAACGATCAATCGTCTCACCCGGAATCATCCGCTCGTTCCACTCGACGGACGCTGGCGCGAAGTCTGGGAAGACATGCCCAAGTTCCTGGATGTCGAGCGTGATATAGATCGTCATCAGATGAAACGGATCCGAGATCATGATGTCAAACGATTGAATCCGAATTGTTCCTCGCTGTGCAGCGATGACATCGATTGAAAACGGGACGATCGTCTGTTTACCGACATACATGTGTTGACGCCAAAACTGACTACTCGCGTCAGGAAGCTTGATTTGATCCCCGAGAAGACCGGAAATCGTAATCCGTCCAAGCGGTAACTTCGTCGGATTCGTCAGCTCGAACGGAATCTGGATCGCTTCTTCTCGGAAAGCACGGACTGTCTCAAGGAGGCGGACGTGGATTCGCTTCGCGACGTATTCAAGATAATAGGGCATCACCCAGCCGTATATCGTATAGGCAAATAATAAAGCCGCCATCCAAACAGGACCATAGAGTCCGACGATGATCCCACTTGCGCCCGTCATGGTGAGAATGATGAGGTTAAAGGCTTTTGGTGTGATCAATTGCATGATTACACCTCAGTCGGAACGGTGAGTGAATCGAGCACCTGCTGGACGAGACGTTCGTTCGACAACTTCAGCGTCGCTTCAAGTGTTAGGACGAGTCGGTGAGCGAGAAGCGGCGTTGCTAAGTGTTTGACGTCCTCTGGTGTGACGTACGTCCGCTCTTGCATCCAAGCACGCGCTTTTGCTGCCTTTAAAAGAGCGAGTGTCGCTCGTGGACTTGGTCCAATCTCAACGTCACGATGGGCGCGGAGTGCATCACAGACATCAAGTAAGTAATTTTCGACGCTGTCCTCAATCGAGACCGCAACCACTTCCCCTTTCCAGTCGTTGAGTTGTTCAAGTGGAATGTGTAGATCGGCTGCGGTCAGATGCGCTCCATGTAACAATGCTTTTTCCGCTTGACGCGTCAAGGGAGCGAACGACAACTTGAACAAGAAGCGGTCGAGTTGCGCATGGGGGAGCGGGAATGTGCCGTGTCCGTCGAACGGGTTTTGTGTCGCGATGACAAGAAAGTGTTGGGGTAGCGTATACGACATATCACCAATTGTCACTTGCGCCTCTGCCATGGCTTCAAGGAGAGCGGACTGGGTCCGTGGAGTCGTTCGGTTGATCTCATCAACGAGGACAATGTTGGCAAACAGCGGACCAAACCGTTGTTCGAACGACCCAGTGAGTGGGTTGAACAGCTCCATTCCGAGTAAATCCGTCGGTAACGTATCTGCTGTACATTGAACACGTGAGAATTTTGCATCGAGTGTCTGCGCGAGCGCTTTTGCTAGTGTTGTCTTACCAGTCCCGGGACGGTCTTCGAGTAAAATATGCCCCTCGGCAAGTAAACCAATCAACAAATGATCAATCACATCGTCCTGACCAAGGACGGATTGCTTAAGTGATGTCCGTAACGTTTGAAACATAAATGATTCCCCCTTTAAGATGCTTTGTATCTCTAAAGTGTACGAAAATTCAGAAAAAATCGCTAGTGATTTTCCTAAAACGATTGGTCTAGAAATACGTCTACCTTTTATACTACCATTATCATCCAAAAGTTTCGTGAAATATCAAAAACATTGAAACAGGATTAGGAAGTCATTGATCGAATAATGTATTTAGGGTTGCTAAGATAAGGAGGAATGGACTCATGAAACCATACACTACGGAATCCGATACCACTCCAGTCGTTCAACATGACGTCGTCCATAGTCCGCTCGATGATTACCAACGCGTCGTTTCCGGAGGTCCCCCGAATTGTCGTGCCTTTGCCGCGATTCGTCGACTCCCAATCGGATTACGTTTGCTTACGTATACGCTTGGTTTCTTATTCACAGCAAGCATCCTCACTGGACTCATCATCAGTCTACTTGATTAAAAAAGACTCCCTCAGCGCACCGAAGGAATCCCATCATTCTTCAAAGAGATCATCCATCAGCTCGGTGATCTCTTTTTTACGCACGTTCGTCTCATCGCGTAAGATTCGAATCGAGCGTCCGCTCCAATCGAGTCGGTCGCCAATCGTCGCTTGGCGCGGTAAACGACTTTTCGGTAACGTGATCGTCTCACGGTCGTCGGTCTCACAAATTGCTAAATCATCTTCAAAATCAGCTACGGTCAATCGCATCTGATACACCTCCGCGTCTAGTTATTCCGGTCGTAAATCAGGACGGTTCGATTCCTTGATACCGTCACCAGTCGAGATATACTGAATCGTTCCACTTTGATCGGTTCGGTCAATCGTAATCCGTTCTGCCTTCAGTTCTTGTAAGACGGAAGGACGTGGATGACGATAGGCATTGTCCTTTCCGGCTGAGATCAAGGCACGTTTTGGTGATACAGCCTGTAGGAAGGGCAGGGAGGACGATGTGTCTGCCCCGTGATGCCCAAGCTTTAAGACATCAGCACGTACATCGGCGTTTGACTCGAGTAATTGTTGTTCAGTTCGGATCGGCGCGTCGCCCATGAAGAGGAAGCGGTCTTGTCCATGTTCGACCCGGAGGACGGCACTCCAGCTGTTAAGATCCTGTGTCCCGTCTGTTAGAGGAGCAAGGAACGTAAAGCGTGCGGCTTCACTCGGTATTTTAAGACCTGCCTTAACTGACTTGATCGTCACTCCTTCGCGTTTGACGGCAAGGAGGAAATCGCGATACGTCTCCGTCGTATGCGTGACTCGCGGGGCATAGACGCTGTCGACTGGAAAGGCATCGAGGACGGTATCGAGTCCACCGATATGATCGGCGTCCGGATGTGTCGCAATGACCGCTGTTAAACGTTTGATACCCAATTTTTGCAGGTAGCGGACGACATCCTCGCCTTTGCCGTTATTCCCACCATCAATCAAGATCGTATCTTCCTTCGTTCGGATGAACGTGCTATCTCCTTGACCGACGTCAAAACCATAGATCTCCATCTGTCCTGCCGTCGGGGCAGGGGGTTCTTCGTCCCGTGTCGTATAGAAGATGACGATTAAACAGAGTGCTAATAGAATCGTTGATCCCTATTTCAACATGTCGGTTCCTCTTTCTCAAACAGATACAGCATACCATTGCGCGGATGACCGAATCGTGGTCCGCTGTAACCGCGTCGTTTTAAGGCAGCGCGCATCAGGATCATCATGCCGCCGTGACCGACGAGTAGAACCCGTTCGTCGTCTTCGAACATTAATTGATTTAAGAGCACTTCAATCCGTTCATTCGCATCCTTGATTTCGGCTTGAATTCGTTTACTGAACGGGGCTGCGAATCGACCGAGAACCGCCCAGCCGAGGAACGGTAATCGGAGATTCGACCGAATCGTCGGAAACGGCACTTCACGCAGCAGATCCGTCACGATGATTTCTTGATCATAAACGCTCTGCGCCGTCTGGACGGCACGCGGCATGCTACTGGCATAACAAACGGTCCAGTCAATCTGACCGAGCTCGACCGGTTGAATATCGATCTCTGACGTATCATACCGTTCAATCCATTTTTCAATATCGCTAGCGCTAATCCAGCCTTTCGTCGGATATCCTTCCGTCACCCGGTGATGCCTGACTAATCCAATTTGTTTCATATGTCGTACGACGGATTAAACCTAAACCGTCTCCCTCACTTTCATTCATCGTTTACAAAGCGACACGGATCGCCAGTCCACATAAAATCGCTCCTAAGATACTGAGCAAGCTCCCGATGATGTAATATTCCGCAAAGCGGCGATCTTCAAACTGTTTAAAACGAGCCAGTGCCTTCAAGGCAATGATGAAGCCAATGGCTCCAGTTGCATTCGTGACAACGAGCAGAGTGATGATTGCGCGTTCGACGAGACCGATATAACGTCCGATCCCGCTTAATTCCGTCGTATAACTGCGTGCAGAATCTTCGACTTCGTGCGTGACGGTCCGCGAGATGCCGTCTAACTGCTCTTTGCGTCTCACTGTCCGCTCGAAATGCGCTTCAATCAACCGCGGCGCGAATGGTGCGAGCATCAAGGCGATTCCGTGACCGAGTAACTCCGTCGTCACTAAACTAAAGCAAAGAATCCACAGGATCTGCTCCGGTCGCGAGAATGACAACGACCAATCGATCGGAATGAACACCCATGTCAAGGCGATGATGGCAACGATATGTAACGCTTGATCGATCCAGTACGCTACTGCTTGTTTGACGCGGCGTTTGAGCGGTGAAGCATCGAGTAGGGCGTGAAACACGAGAATGCTGCCTCCAAGCCATCCGGCGATGTCGATGGTCAATTCCCCTTGGATGACGAAGAACGCAAGCACAAGTAGCATCAGAGCCACATGAACGGCAAGATGTTGGAGTAAGATGCGTTGGTGTCGATGTTTCAGTTGCGCCATTCGTTTCGTCTGTAATGGAAAATCAGCAAGTAGATGGACAAGTAAAAGACTAAGTAAGACGGTCACCGAATCGCCTCCCAGACTTGGAATTGCTCCAGTGCCTGGGTCAAGGCAGCTTCAAGTCGCTTCCGTTGCTTACGCTGCGAGCGGGAGACGAGTTTTGCGACATTTACGCGGGCATCTTGTTCCTTGAAGCCCATCTTCAGTCCGATCTCCTCATACGTATCATCTGGATATCGATCCATCAACCGGTGCAGTTCAATCTGACGGTCCGTCTTCCCGAAGTAAGCCGGATACAGCATTTCGAGATAACCGTTCAGCAAGGCAGTCGGTAAGTAGGGTGGTCCAGCAAAAGCAATCCGCGATGGAAGCGTCTTCGCCAGTTTCTGTGCTTCAAAGGCATGAATGATTGCACTACCATTGGCTTCTTCAGCCCGCGTCGTCGAAATCGTCTCATATTGACCAAATCCAATCCCGATGTAACCTGGCAATTCTTGATTCAATAAGTGCAGAATGACCGGATAACTAACCGGATAATCTGCGAATACCGCTAGTAAACTATCGCCGGATTTGATTTGAAACGGAACGATACTCAATGGAAATGCTGTATTCAGATCGTTCGCGAGTACACGAAGCGCTTGAAGTAACTCTTCTTTGCTCGGATAATCGCGGGAGCCTTTGACATCAAACGACAAAGCAACAGCTTGCATGACGATTCCTCCTGTTCATTTGTTACCACAATCATGGAAACATTTAATTTGTTACCGTTAAAAAGGTAACATTTGCAGTGTTACTGTTATTAGAGTAACAAAGAATAAGGAGGAAGACCAACAGGACGATAGACCGATTTTTAAATGGCAGGGGGATAAATGGATCTGACTAAAATATCATTTTTTTATTCAAGTTAACATAACATATATTATCAATAGTTATGAGAATTTGTCTCATAATCAAGGTAAACTTAAGATAGTGAGACAAAATAAAAAACACGGGATTAACCGTGTTTTCGACAATCATACGGACGTGTCCGTTCCAATCGATGAATCAAACGATCCAAGAATATATGATGGCGGCGTTCGAGTTGCGTGATCCGTTCAAGCGGCAACCACGCGAAATCAAAGAAATCACCGCAATCCTGACCGTCACCAGCAACACAGTGCGTCCAGCGGTTCTCTTGGCATTCAATGTGCGCATGATAGAAATACGTGTAATGCACCCGCATTCGCTCCGGATAGCGCATCTCTTCTTCACCGATGTACTGGACGGATGCTAACGAGAGACCACTTTCCTCAAGCGTCTCACGGACAGCCGCTTCTTTTGCGATTTCAGCATCTTCGATCGTACCTGCAGGAATCTGCCAATCACTCTCAGGAGCCGATTGTGGATGAAAAACAAGTAGTTCCCATCCGTTAGGTTTTTCCCGAGTGATATAGATTGCTACTTTTTCGCGACGTCTGAATTTCATCTTCATCACCTCTCCAAGGTCGGCAGATTGCACAACAAGCAGCTAAAGGGACGGTCCCGTAGCTGCTTGATCAATTGACGCTATAAGCAAAGCTGCGGAGACGCGTGACCCGACGCTTGTTCGTGACGAATCGTGACCTGACTATTTCTTCTATTGTAGCCGTTATTGGTCAGTGTTTCAATTTGTAAACGATATTTCTCGCGATAAATCTCAAAATTCCGAGCATTCGTCTCAAAATCCCCTCTCCTGCCCTGCTAAATCTAAAAAAGCTCCCCCGTTATCCGGAGGAGCCTTATCTCATCGTGTATACCAGTCGAGCAATGGACCGAATTTCTCTTCATCATAGGCGAATGAACCGTTCGATAAGCGGTCGAGGAACGATAACGAACCGATTTGGATCGTTTTCTCCTGCTCTTTCCCGCTGAGAACCAATTCCTTTGCTTGCGTGACATCGATCAATGCTGCGACCCGGTGTGGCTTGGACTTCAAATCACGCAGTAACTGTAAGCCACGGAGCGCACGGCTCGAGACTTGGAACTGATCCGCGAGACGCATCTTCTTCAAGGCACCCCGTTGCGTCAAAAGAACGATCTGCGGCGCTTCCTTGAAGCCGATCGCACCCGCGACGACGTCCTGATCCTTTAGGTTGATCGCCTTGACACCGGCAGCCCGGACACCGACGACCGGGACGTCATCTTCCGTGAACCAGAGCCCGAAACCGTTCTGTGTCGCAAGGAAAAGATCCGTTTGACCCGTCGAGACCTGAGCGTACAAGACTTCGTCGTCTGCCTTCAGACGGACGCCTTGGAGTGGTTTTGACTTCCGCTGGGCATTGTAATCACTCAGTTTCGAGCGTTTGACCATCCCTTGACGGGTAACGAACAAGCAGTGATGGGCTTCATCGAACGAGCGGACGAGATCCGCTGAAAGAACCCGGTCACCCGGTTCGAGAGGGACGAGGTTCGCGACGTGTTGACCGCCATCTTTCCATTTCGTATCCGGCAATTGGTGGACCGGAATCAGCAAGTAGTTTCCGCGAACGGTCCAGACAATCAAGTGATCGGTCGTCATCGCTTGCCCTTGGAGCAACGGACGATCCTGTTCCTTCAAGTCCGGTAAGTCGTTCGAGGCACCGAATGAACGGAGTGATGAACGTTTGACGTAACCGTTCTTCGACAGGAAGACCATCGTTTCTTCGACAGCGATCATGACTTCCGTCTTCAGCTTCAGTTCTTCTACTTCCGCTTCGATCGTCGAGCGACGTTTGTCCGCGACTTGTTCTTTCAAGACCGTCAATTCCTTGATGATGAGACGATTACGTGTCTTTTCATCGTTGAGGATCTTCTCAAGACGAGCGATCTCCTTCTCGAGTTTCGCCGCTTCTTCCTGCAACTCGACGATATCGGTATTCGTTAACCGGTAGAGTTGAAGCATGACGACGGCTTCCGCTTGACGGTCCGTGAAGTTGAAGCGCGCGATCAGCTTCTCCTTCGCATCTGCTTTATTCGATGCAGAACGGATCAAGGCAAGTGTCTCATCGAGGACAGAGATCGCTGTCATCAAGGCGGAGACGACTTCCTGGCGGCGTTTCGCTTGCTCAAGATCAAACGCCGTCCGACGGATGACGACTTCCTTGACGTGTGCGAGATACGCATCAAGGAGCGTCAAGACGCCCATTTGCCGCGGTGTCCGCTCGTGGATCGCGACCATGTTGTAGTTATAGGCAATTTGTAAGTCAGTCTGTTTGAGGTAGAAGTGTAAGACACCTTCTGCGTCCGCTTCCTTCTTCAACTCGATGACGACCCGTAAGCCGTCGCGGTCGGTCTCATCACGGACTTCAGCGACACCTTCGACCTTTTTATCAAGACGGAGTTCTTCCATCCGTTTAACGAGATTCGCTTTATTGACCTCATACGGGAGCTCCGTGATGACGATTTGCTGGCGACCGCCCCGCAGTGTCTCGATCGTTGAGCGCGAGCGGATGATGACTTTCCCGCGTCCTGTCTCGAACGCCTTCTTGATGCCGTCAAGCCCTTGGACGACACCACCAGTCGGGAAATCAGGACCTTGCATGTGCGTCAATAAGTCATCGACGTTCTGGACCGTCCCTGAGATCCGACCGATCGCAGCATCGAGGACTTCTCCCGCGTGATGCGGTGGAATCTCGGTCGCGTAACCAGCGGAGATCCCCGTCGAACCGTTCATCAGCAGGTTCGGCAGTAGTGATGGTAAGACGAGCGGTTCCTCCGTCGTATCATCGAAGTTGAGCGTGTAATCAACGGTCTGTTTGTTGATTCCGTCAAGAATGAGGCTTGAGACTTTCGACAGACGGGCTTCCGTATACCGCATCGCTGCCGCACTATCGCCGTCGATTGATCCATTGTTTCCTTGCATATCGATCAACGGATAGCGGAGCTTCCACTCTTGGCTCAAGCGGACCATTGCTTCATAGACCGATGAGTCACCATGCGGGTGGTAGTTACCGATGACGACGCCGACCGTCTTCGCCGATTTCCGGTAGGCCCGGTCGAACAGGTTGCCTTCCGTATGCATCGCATACAAGATCCGGCGTTGAACCGGTTTCAGACCATCACGGGCATCCGGTAAGGCACGATCTTGGATGATATATTTCGAATAACGACCAAACCGGTCGCCGACGACTTGCTCGAGCGACAGGTTCAGGATGTTTTGTAGATTAGACATGTTCGTTCACACTCTCTTTCGTCACGTGCTCATTCTCGATGATCGAGAGGTCTTCTGCGAGACCGAAGGCGACGTTGTCCTCGATCCACGTCCGGCGGTGCCCGACGTTATCGCCCATGAGGACAGAGACGCGTTTTTCCGCAACAGCAGCATCGTCGATCGTGACCCGAATCAACGTCCGTGTCTCGGGATCCATCGTCGTTTCCCAGAGCTGCGGTGCGTTCATCTCCCCAAGTCCTTTGTAACGCTGGATCATATAACCTTTACCGAACTTCTTCGTCGTTTTCTTAAGCGTCTCTTCGTCCCAGACGTATTCGAACTTCTCCGATTTGCCTTTCCCTTTTGAGACGCGGTAGAGCGGTGGTAAGGCAACGAAGACCTTCCCAGCGTCAATCAACGGACGCATGTAGCGGAAGAAGAAAGTCAGCAATAAGACTTGGATATGCGCGCCATCGGTATCGGCATCGGTCATGATGATGACTTTATCGAAATTACAATCTGACAAGTCGAAATCAGCTCCGACACCGCCGCCAATCGCGTGAATGATCGTGTTGATTTCTTCATTCTTCATGATATCGGCAAGTTTCGCTTTCTCTGTGTTCAAGACCTTCCCACGAAGTGGAAGGATTGCTTGGAACGTCCGGTTTCGTCCTTGTTTCGCAGAACCACCTGCAGAATCACCCTCGACGAGGAACAATTCATTCTTGTCCGCGTTTTTTGAAGCCGCAGGCGTCAGTTTTCCGTTCAAGATGCTCGAACGTTTTTTCTTTTTCCCGTTTCGTGCTTCTTCGCGCGCTTTCCGTGCCGCTTCCCGGGCTTGCGCAGCGCGAATTGCTTTTTTGATTAACAGCGTCGCCGTTTGCGGGTTTTCCTCCAAGTATGTCGAGAGACGACGACTGATGACAGCGTCACAGCTCGTCCGCGCTTCCGGTGAGCCGAGTTTCGACTTCGTTTGTCCTTCGAACTGGAGGAATTCTTCTGGGATCCGGATCGAAACGATCATCGTCAACCCTTCTCGGATATCATTTCCGTCAAGGTTCTTATCCTTTTCCTTCAAGAGCGTGTTTTTCCGGGCATATTCATTCATGACCCGTGTCATTGCTGTTTTTGCCCCGACTTCATGTGTGCCGCCGTCGCGTGTCCGGACGTTGTTGACGAACGAAAGGACGTTTTCCGAGTACGCATCCGTGAACTGGAAGGCGATATCGACTTCGATCTCATTTTCTGTTCCTTCGAATGCAACTGTCGGATGAAGCGTATCTTTATCATCGTTCAAGTACTGAACGAATTCGCTGACACCGTCTTGGTACTGGAAGATGTCCTGTTTGTCGGACCGTTCGTCCGTCAACGTAATCTTCAGACCTTTTAGCAAGAAGGCTGATTCGCGTAAGCGTTCCGCAAGCGTATCGTAGTTGTATGTCAACGTACTGAAGATCGAGCCATCTGGTTTAAAGTAGACGCTCGTTCCTTTTTGACGCGTCGTACCCGTTTCAAGCAACGTCGTCTTCGGAATCCCGCCGTTTTCAAACGTTTGCTCATATTGTTTCCCGTCACGGAAGATCGTTACTTTCAAATCCGTTGATAAGGCGTTAACGACCGACGCCCCGACGCCGTGTAAGCCACCGGACGTCTTATATCCACCTTGACCGAACTTACCACCGGCGTGAAGGACCGTGAAGATGACTTCAGCAGTCGGTTTTCCCGATGCGTGCATCCCCGTCGGCATCCCACGTCCATGGTCACGGACCGTGATCGCATTATCTTTATGGATCGTGACATCAATTTGTTCCCCGAATCCTGCGAGTGCTTCATCGATCGCGTTATCAACGATCTCGTAGACGAGATGGTGAAGTCCACGGTGATCGGTAGAACCGATATACATACCAGGGCGCTTCCGGACTGCTTCGAGTCCTTCGAGCACCTGTATGGCATCATCATTGTAGTTATTTAAGTCTGTCGCCATTCATTTCACCTCAAAATTCAAAATTACGACGTCGTTTTTACAAACGTTCGTTCGTTATTTCAAGTAGTCTGTCTCTAATTGTAGGCATCTTCTTGCTTCCTGACAAGCATAACCTGTGATGGGCATGAAAAAAGACACCTTCACGAACGGGTGAAGATGCCTAAAGTCGTGCGATGATTCACAGGTATTGATGCTCGATTTTGATGCAACGATTCTCAATATATGGAATGCCAGCGCCGAGCGCCAGGCTCTCTGCTTCGACACTTGAGAGACCCAGTTGATTCCAAATCATCCCGACGTCACCGTGAGCGACAGCATCTTTCGCGACATCCGCCAAAAACTCAGACCGACGGAAAACGTCAACGATATCGATGTGTCCTGGAATGCTTGCAACACTTGGATAGACTTTTTGACCGTTCCACTCGTTTAACGTTGGATTGACCGGAATGACTTCGTACCCGTTTTGAACCAAGTAGTCAGCAATCCAGTTCGCCGTCTTCCCAGAATCACTTGAGACACCGACGACGGCAATGCGTTTTGCATCCTTCAAATACTGACGTGCTTCTTGATCGGTAATCATTTAGAACTCCCCCTTATGAAAATAACTCTTACCTAACACTCTATACCCGAACCAAGATGAAGTATGCGAAATCGAGCACGTTTTCGTCGTTTTTCAGAAATCGTCTTGAAATCAAATGAGTCGACCAATGACCCATCAGACGTCTTCTCGATGCAACTGAGAGCGAAATTGACTATTCATTCTTTTTTAGTGATTTAGGTGACATAATACTATTATTGTTATTAAATAGACTCTACAACCCTTAAACCTCTAAAAATAAGTTAAATTCTCACGTGCATCGAGTTGACCAACGACCCGTCTATCACCTTGTCGATGCAACTGAGCGCTCCCTGTCTGACAATTTAATGTTGCGTGAAATAACTATTTCACGCAAACAAGTGTCTGACGTACCAACGTTTGGTATACTACTACTAGAGGGGTGATTGTCGGATGAGTTTATTTAAAAACCTAGGAAAAACGATACATAAAACGACCGTTTCGGCTACAGCACCAGCGATTCCCGGTTATGAGCGGATGCCACGCTTCATTCAGTCCTATTTAGATCAGTTAACAGCCAAACATTTCTCATTAGCAACGATGCGCCGCTACGTCTACGATTATGAGGCGTTCTTTCAATTCGTCGCTGCGGCGTCAGGTGAAGAGGTAACAGCGCGAGATATTCCGCTTGAAGCATTCGTCGAGATCGATGCAGCAGGAATCGAAGCCTACGCCGAATACCTTGCCTTAACGAAACAAAATGCACCGAGCGTCATCAACCGGAAGTTATCAGCGTTACAGTCACTGTTTCGTTATTTGGTCGATACCGGTCAGTTGTCGGAAAACCCGGTCGCCAAAGTCAATCGACCGAAACAAGCGAAACGGGAACCGGTTTATCTGACAAAACGCGAATGGGACGAATTGATTCAGTTATTACCGTCAAACGTTGAGATGAATGCCCGTGAAGCGTCGCATTATGAACGGGATCGTGTTCGCGACGTGACGTTATTCCAATTACTTGGCTATAGCGGGATGCGTTTAAGTGAGATGACGCAACTCGTCTGGAACGATGTCGATTTCCACGAAAACACGCTCCGCGTCATCGGGAAAGGCAATAAAGAACGATTGATTCCACTTGCGAAACCAGCACGAATTGCCTTACGCAAATACGCGATCCATTATCAGATGCCAACGAGCGGCGCCGTACCTGTCTTCCAAAAACACGGGAAACCACTCAGCCCACGGGCAGTCCAGCATATTTTGCAGCGGCACACGGAACGGCTGAAGCCAGTCCTCCCCTTTTTAGAGCGCAAAAAAATTACGCCACATAAACTGCGGCATACGTTTGCGACACGACTTGCGACCGGCGGGGTCGACGTCCTGACGATCCAGCAGTTACTCGGTCACGAATCCGTCGCAACGACGCAGGTCTATGCCCATATCGGTGATTCGGAGAAAAAACGCGCCGTCGATTTATTTGATGGTGAACGATAATAATATTATGTTAACTAAAGGAGGGATCTCATGAATTACGGGCTCAGTGAACGCAAAATCAAACAGATGTCTGATGCCTATGCCTTTCGACGGGGAAAGAAGTATGTCGCTGCCCGAAAGGTCACGTTACACAATTACCGGATGGGTGACGAGCTAATTGAAGCGAGCGTCGACGGCGAGGAACGATTCACGGTGACGGTCCGCGTCAAGGCGCACGGCGTCGACGCTGGCTGTAATTGTCCGTCGCTTGCGATGGATACGTCATTTTGTGGACATATCGTCGCTGTTTTGCTGGCGATGCATCATGTACAGGCACACGGCACACCAACACCGCTCTCACCACAGATTCGTCCGTTCTCGGCGATTCAAGTCGACGACGCAGGCGCGCGCAACTATTTACGCAGTCTCACACCTGATCGTCGGGTGGCGATCCATTTCGAACTGACCGGACCCGTCGTGACGCTCAACCGATTGACGGATAAACAGCAGCATCAACTGTCCTTGCCCTACTTCGATCGTTTGCTTAGACAGACGGAGTATTTACAGCGGGTTGCGGATGTTTCGTTCAGTCCTGATTTACAGGAACGGATCGTTTCCGGTACCCCGATCGTTAAGCTCCATCTCGACCGAACGGCTCAAGAAGTCGAAGTCCGCGTGTCGTTTGATTATCAAGGGATTCAACTGAATCCGCTCGATGAGACGATTTATGCTGGACGGGATCAAGTAACGGAGCAAAGTGTCTTACGCTATTTACGTGAATTCCAAGCAACACCATCGAATTCGCACTATGTCATCACCAGTGACGCCGCGCAGTATGCTTTTTTGCGGAGTCTGCTTGACGAACGGGTTGCGCTTGGTCAACTAGAGTTATTTGCAACGCAAGCCATCCGAACGACGTTACCAAAAGGACCATTTCATCCGCGGATCGAAGTCGACGTGACAGACCGCCTCGACTGGCTTGTGTTCAACTTTTCGATGGACGGAATTCCGGAAGACGAGCTGAAACGTGTCCTGAAGTCGCTCGTCTTACAAAAACGCTATCACCGCTTGAAATCCGGACAGTTCGTATCTTTAGAGGCACGGGCCTTTCAGCAGTTGCAACGGGTTCTCGCCCAGATGGAAGCGAGTGAACGCGACTTACGCGACGGGCGACTCGTCTTACCTGCCGTCCGGAACATGAAGCATCTGATCGGTGCCTCCATCCTGCATCTCCATGCCGATTTGCTCGAGAAATGGATCGAATTGAAATCCGGACAAGGATTCCGGCTCAACTTGCCGAATTCGTTAGAGTCACGACTCTATCCGTATCAACGGACGGGCATTCAATTTCTGAAGAATTTGGACGCGCAAGGTTGTCACGGCATCTTGGCCGATGAGATGGGGCTTGGAAAGACAATTCAAGCGATTGGTTATATAGCAACGATTTCGGATAGTCGTGCACTGATCGTTGCACCGGCATCACTGCTCCGCAACTGGGAGGCGGAACTGAAGCGCTTTTTACCCGGTCGACCGGTTCATGTCGTGACGGGATCTCAAACTAGCCGACTTTCCGAACTGAAGTACTTGGCTGAAAACACAGTGACGATCGTCTCCTACACGACGCTTCGGACCGACGTCCGTCGCCACCCCGTATATGACGTCGTCTTCTTTGATGAAGCACAGCACTTGAAGAATCCGCAGTCACAAACGGTCAGTCAACTACGACATCTGCAAGCAAAACGCCGGTTCGCCTTGACGGGAACTCCACTTGAGAATCGACCGCGCGACATCTGGTCGATTTTCCATGTCTTGTTTCCGGAATTACTGCCGGATTTAGCGACGTTTGAGAAATGGTCGTTTGATGACATGCAACAATTCATTCAACCATTTTTATTACGGCGTGAGAAAAAAGATGTCTTACAGGACTTACCAAAGAAGCAGATCGAGCATCATTATGTCGAGCTTGGACCGAATCAAAAACGGTTATATGCGTCGTATCTCGCCAAATCGCAACTCGAGACGTTGCAGCATTTAGACGAAACGAAACGTGAAGATCGTTTGAAGTTACTGGCGGGCTTAACGCGGTTGCGGCAAATTTGCAACGATCCGGGATTATTCGTCGAAGGGTACACAGGGGAAGCAACGAAACGAACGCGTCTGCTCTCACTGATTGCAGAAAAACGGGCAGCCGGAAAACGGATCTTGATCTTCTCGCAGTATACGCAAATGCTCGAGCGCATTCGCTCGGATCTCGCGCAACGTCACCTCCCCCACTTCCTATTGACGGGTGAGACACCGCTCGAAGAGCGGGTCGCGTTATGCGACCGGTTCAATGACGGTGAAGTCGATCTCTTCTTGATTTCGCTTAAAGCCGGCGGAACGGGACTGAATCTCGCAACTGCTGATACCGTCATCCTGTTTGACAGCTGGTGGAATCCGGCTGTTGAACAACAGGCAGCCGATCGCGCCCATCGGCTTGGACAACAATCCGACGTGACCGTCATTAAATTGCTGACACGCGGAACGATCGAAGAGAAGATGACCGAATTGCAAGATCGAAAAGCCAAAATGGTCGATGCCGTCCTGACAGCTCCAGACAGTGACGCCTTGACCGTCAAAGAACTCGTACATCTCGTAGAAACAAAGGAGGAACAACGGTGATCCTTGATCTCCTGCTTGGTTATCTCATCGGTAGTATTTTAGGTGGTACGCTCTTTAAGTACATCAGTCGTACCGATTTGGCTCAGGTTGGTTCCGGAAACATCGGTGCCCGCAATGCCCATCGTGCCGGTGGGCTTCCGGCTTTTGTATTCGTTTATCTGTTTGATGCCGCGAAGACGGTCCTTGCACTACAGATCACAGACATGTTTTATCCGGTCGCCCTCACCGTGCTCATCGGTCACTTGTTTCCGTTGTTTCACCCACGATGCGGCGGTAAAGGGTACGCTGTATTTTCCGGAATCGTCTTCGCTATCACGCCGTGGGCATATCTTGCCGGATTAGGCATACTCGGTTTGTCTTATCTCGTAACGAAAGATAGTGTCAAAGCGGGGCTTATTCCGGTCGTTTTACTTCCGTTACTACCCGTCTTCTTAGACGCAGGGTCAGTCAATATCTTGTGTACCGTTGCCGTAAGTCTACTTGTCCTGTGGGCTCATGATGCACTCCACAAGCCAGCCATTACATAAGGAGGACGTCTCCATGATCGACTTTTCCATTGCAACTGCGGACGACGCGGAAGCAATCCATGAATTGAACTACCTCACCTTCACAGAAGAGATTCCACAACATCAACCGAACACCGAACGCAAACGGATTGACCGGTTTCATGATCAAAATACTTATCTGATTGGCAAGGAAGACGATCGACTCGTCGCGATGATCGCCATTCGAAAGCATCGTCCCTTTTCGCTTGAGGAAAAGGGCGTGACGCTAGACGAGACACTGACGGATCCAGCAGAAATCCGCTTACTTAGCGTTCGTCCCGAATACCGCAATAGTCGTACGTTCATGCAATTGATGCGCTTTCTAATGGTCTACCTCGAGCGGGAGACGATTGATCATGTCTATATCAGTGGTACGACGCGAGAAGCAAAACTATACGCGCGGTTCGGCTTCACACCGATTGCAGCGACGCTTGGTAGTGGTGACGCCCAGTTTGTACCGATGTTGTTGTCGCGCGCAACATACGAACGATCCGTCATCGCGGATGTCTTACGTCCCCTGCATTTTCTAGCCGGTCCGGTCGAGGTTGCGCCGACGGTCCGTCAAGCGGCGCAACAAGCACCGCGTCCACACCGGACGGCCTCGATGCGTCAGCTCGATCAAGATTTACGTGGCCGAATGTGTCAGTTGCTGGATTTGCCACATGTCTCGATGGCCGTCGGCAGCGGTACGCTTGCCAATGATATTGTCGCGCAACAACTCACTGGGCATGGATTGATCCTAAACGGTGGCGAGTTCGGTCAACGCTTGATTGACCATGCGGCACGTGCCGGCAAGTCTTTTGATGTCCATACGCTTCCCCCCGGTCACCCGATCGACTTGGGGCTACTCGCTCATCAATTGAGGCAAACGGCATACAACTGGATCTGGTTGACGCATTGTGAGACGTCAACAGGTGTTCTCTACGATCTTGATGCAGTAAAAGTGCTGTTAGATCAACGAACCGCACTCGTCGTCGATGCGATCAGCGCTGTTGGAACCGGACATTTCTCATACGCTGGCTGCACTTTCGTCACGACTGTTTCCGGGAAAGCGATTGGTGGTTTACCGGGTCTTGCGTTCATTGGTCACGCAGATCGCGTCCTACCTTCTCTCTGTATTCCCCGTTATCTGGATTTAGGGCTCTACGCGGAAGGGGTTGCCTTTTCCGGCTCGTCGAACCTGTTGCTTGCCTGTCAGGCAGCGCTTGATGCCCTCGATCTTAATCAAGCAGCAATCAAGATGACCTATCTCGAACAAGCCGTCCGCGCAACTGGATTCCAACTCCTCGCACAACAAGAAGCACAAGCGCCGGGAATACTGACGATCGTTCATCCGTCCGCAACTGATTTAGGCGACGCTCTGCGCATTCAGGGGTATCACGTCCAGTACGAAAGCGACTATCTCGTTTACAATCAGTGGCTTCAAATTTCGACGATGGGACAGACGACGATGCGACAAATTGAACGTCTCGTTCATGTTTTAGTTCGTGAAAATCAACGAATCACCATAAAGAATGAAAAAAATGAAAGACCTCTCAACCCCTGATTTCAAGCAGTTTGGAGGTCTTTCGACTTCAAAAAGATAAAAAAAGAGGTTTATGGATTTAAAACATAGGGGTATAAAATCACTAGCACCGCATCAAACCGGTGACTTACTCACACATGTTTCTCAATATCAGCGTAATGACCTGGGAGAGAAATGCAAAGTCACGAAAGCGTCAGATTCATTAGAGTCTGAAACCGATTGTCTTAGCATGATTCATATTGTTCAGGATTCGTCCTGCTCCTACATTCATTACCTTTTGAGGGCTATACCAAATTCAAGGGGGAAATGAACATGTCAGTTAATTTAACAGCCGAAAAACGCGAGGTACGTCCACGCTCACTCCGTAAACAATTGCGTCATGAAGGAAAAGCTCTTGGCGTCGTGTATGGTTACAAAGTGGAAAGTACACCAATCGCATTTGAAGAAAAAGAATTGCTTAAAATCGTCCGAGAAAACGGTGAAAACGTCTTGATTTCACTCAAACTCGACGGTAAAAATATTAACGTCTTGATCAATCGCCGTGATATGGATGTCTTCACACCAACCGTCGATCACGTTGAATTCATCGCTGTGAAAATGGATGAAGAAACAGAAGTCGAAGCAGACGTTGTACTCGTTGGTGAAGCAGCCGGTGCAAAAGTTGGCGGCTTCCTATCACAAACACTCTTTAAAGTAACAGTCGCCGCTACACCAGATAAATTACCAGAGAACGTCGAAGTCGACGTCACGAACCTCGAAATCGGCGATTCGATTTCTATAGCTGATCTTCCAGAGCAAAAAGATTTCCGCATCGTTACAGAAGGCGATATTCAAGTCGCAGCTGTCGTCGAATCGACACTCGAGCAGGATCTTGAAGAAATCGAGGAAGCAGAGGGACAAGCAGAAGCTGGCGAGGACAACGAAGCGTCTTTAGAAGAAACAGCGGAAGAGAACGAAGACAACAAATAAGTCGTTTAACGATACGCCCTTTGCGGCGTATCGTTTTTTTATGTCTTGACAACAGACGCTGGATTGCCTAAAGTGAACAGCGTATCACCTATTACCATATCCACTAGGGGAGCCCAATTGGCTGAGACGATTCACTTCGGACCCTTCGAACCTGATCTAGTTCATACTAGCGTAGGAAAGTGGAGCGATCACATCCAATGACTCCTGCTGCGCGCAGTTTTTCTGAGGACCGCTCTCTTTTTTACGGAGGGCGGTCTTTTTTGGCGTCTCCCCCATTCAAAGGAGGACGTATCTGATGCAACACTGGAAAATGAAAGAAATCATGGTCATGATGATGCTCGCCGTCGCTTGCGGCGTCATCTATCTCGGTTGGTCAACACTCTGGTTACCGATCTCAGCGGTCTTCGGACCTGTCGGTGCCAACTGGATGTTTGGTATCTGGATCATTGCGAGTCCGCTCGTCGCAGCAATCATTCAAAAGCCAGGTGCCGCTTTAATTGCGGAAGTCGTCGCGGCAGCCGTCGAACTGTTCACGGGAAGTCATTTTGGTTTATCCGCTCTTCTGATCGGAGTCTGCCAAGGACTTGGTGCGGAACTCGTCTTCGCGATGACGCGTTACCGTCGTTATGACACATGGACCTTGATGTTATCGGGTGTCGGAGCCGCGATTGGTAGCATCGTTTATAGTCTAATCGCGAACGGATTCGGTTACTACACAACGACGACGTTGCTTGCGACAACTGGCTTACAATTGATCAGCGGCGCATTACTCGGTGGCTTGCTTGCAGCAATTCTCGTCCGTCGCCTTGTTGCGACCGGTGTCTTGAACGGGTTTGCGGCAGGACGAGCGAAACGGGACGTCGCATGATTACTGTCGACGACCTTAGCATCCGCTATCCGGGTCAGATGAAATCGGTGCTCAATCATGTATCGCTGACGATCGAGCACGGGACGACCCTTTTGCTTGGTCGCAGTGGGAGTGGCAAGACGACATTACTTCATGCCCTTGCCGGACTGACACCGGAAACGATTGAAGTCGAACAGACTGGAACTGTTACCCGCTCTGGTTCGGTCGGAGTGCTGTTCCAAAATCCAGAAGAACAGTTTTGTATGGAGACGATCGGACGGGAAATCGCTTTTAGTTTAGAAAATCGCTCGATTCCACGCGTGGAGATGGATGAACGAATTGAACGCTTACTCGCACTCGTCGGTCTCCCTCTCCCCTTCTCGACACCGATCGCGAGTCTATCCGGAGGAATGAAACAGCGTCTCGCGCTCGCAGCGGTCCTAGCACTTGAGCCGACGATCTTATTACTCGATGAACCAACGGCTCAGATTGATCCAATCGGACAACATGAGCTGATGGCGTTGATTTTTCGGATTCAAAAAGAACACGATTTAACGATCGTCTTGATTGAACACCAACTTGATGTCTGTTTGCCGTACGTCGACCAAATCGTCTTACTTGAGGACGGATCGATTACTGCGACGGCGGATCCACGGGATCTGTTCCCGCAGGATTACAAAGAGCTTCAAACGAAAGGTATTTCCGTTCCCTCTTTGTATCCGTATACCTTAGAGACGTTACCCATAGATGGACCGCAAGCGGCGCGACTTCAGGTGCCTTCCGCTGTCGCTACAGCTGGGCGCTCTTTGTTACACGTCGCTGCATTATCGACGAAAGCGCCATATCCGTTGACCGATGCGACATTTTCCATGCAGACAGGAGAATGGGTGATGCTGCTCGGGGCAAATGGATCCGGGAAAAGTACATTGCTTGCGACACTCGGGCGGTTGCTTCCCAATCGTGGAACGTATCAGCTCCAGGGGCGTCCGGTTCATCGTTACTCCCGGCGTCGCTTTTATGAGCACGTTGGCTATGTCTTTCAACAACCGGATCTGCAGTTTCTTAAGCTGACGGTCGAAGCGGAAATCGACTGGAGTCACCGGGCAGCGACGAATGTTAAGCGCGCGGCGTTGCTTGAACGGCTGGAACTGACATCTGTCAAACAGCAGTCACCACTTGCTCTTAGTACGGGGCAACAACGACGGCTCAGCGTCGCAACGATGCTCGGACAAACGAAAGACTTGTTGTTGCTCGATGAACCGACCTTCGGACAAGATGGATTGACGACACGACGCTTAATGGAACAGTTACAGATGGAACAACAGAACGGTACGACACTCGTCATGGCGACGCATGATATGGAGCTCGTCGCCCGGTATGCGGATCGTGTCCTCGTCATGGAGCAAGGACGGATTGCTTTTGACGGTCGCCCAAGCGAGTTATTCGCTGACGTTCCATTACTCGAGCGCTGTCAGCTACAACGTCCACTTTCGTACCAATTCCAGGAGGTGAAACGTGATGCAAACGAACGTGTCCCCGTTCGCTGAACTCAATCCCGTCATTAAGGGAAGCGGATTGTTTTTGATCATGTTTGCCTTGATTGCAACGAATGACTGGGTCAAAACGTTAGTATTCCTGAGTTTTGCTATCGCACTGCTACTCCTCTCCGGATGGGGTCCTTTTGATTTCTTGAAGCGACTTGCGCCGTATAGTCTATTATTCTTATTGACGTTCTGGATGATGGCGGCTTTCGGCAAAGGAACGAATACTCTTTGGTCGTTCGGTTGGTTTCATGTCACGTCGGAAAGCGTCACGCACGGCTGGTTACTTGCCTTGCGGATGGCCACGTTCGTCTGCTTGAGCCTCGCTTTCGTCACGACGACCGATGCGACCCGTTTCGTAATGAGCTTGATCCATCAGGCGAAGTTATCGCCCCGCTTTGCTTACGGATTCCTTGCCGGGATTCGCTTTCTGCCGCAACTGGTCGAAGAAGTCCGCGTTTTGCGGCAAGTCCGGATGATTCGCAATGTGCACAGTCGCTTTCCTGGTGATGGATTTCTTTCAATTGGCTTACCGCTCTTCTCACGGTCGATCCAGCGGGCAGAACGGATGGCGATTGCTCTCGAAGCCCGTCACTTTTCAGCAGAGCGAACGTATTACGAGGTACCGGTCGTTCAGCGTCAGGATATTATTTATCTTGTGGTCATCCTCCTATTCATTAGTCTTGTCTTTTGGCTATGATTACCGCCACCCGTATACGGGTACACTCTAGCAAGACAGATTGAAGGAGAACGACATGAAACGTATCCTCTTGATTGGTGCAGGTCACGCTCACCTGCATTGCATTACACACGGACCAACAGAAGACGTCGAGTGGCTGGTCCTGAACGCCTCGACGTACCAATATTACTCGGGCATGTACTCTGGACTTGCTGACGGAACATACGACATGGATGAGATGCGTATTGACGTCGCCGCCTTATGTCGTGCCTATGATAAACCATTCATCAAGGAGACCGTCATCAAAGTCGACCCTGTTGAAAAGGTCGTCTTCGGTGCATCCGGCAGACGTTACACCTATGACGTCGTCTCAACGAATATCGGTTCATTCGACTGGTCGGAAGATACGACGCGATTATCGATTAAACCGAACTACCGGTTACCGGATACATTAAAGCGACTGCAACAAGCAAAGCGTCCGGTCGTGATTGGGAGCGGACCAGCTGCCGTCGAGATGGCGGCGTCCTTGAAAGCGGCGGGTGTACCGATCACATTGATCACGGATCGAGATATCCTTTCTCGTCATCCGGCAGCGGAAGCCATTACGAGACGGTTAAAAGAACTCGGAGTGTACTGGATCAGGGAACGTCCTATAGATGACGAACTACCACTCCGCTTTAAGCAACACCCACCAATCGAGTCAGATGCAATCGTCCGCTTGACGGGTGCCAAAGCTCCGGCATTGTTTGCAGACAGCAATCTCTTCACGGAAAACGGATTTTTACTCGTCAATGAACAGTTACAAGCGCTCGATCATCCAAGCTTGTTTGCTGCGGGTGACGCGGCGACCCTCGTCGCCTACCCCGACATTCCGAAGAATGGTGTCACGGCTGTCCGACAAGCGCCAATTTTGCTTACGAACCTTTTACGATACCTCCAGGAAGAAGCACTGCAAATCTATCGTCCGCAAACGAACTATTTGACGATTTTATCGATGGGACCGCGTCATGCGGTTTCCCTATATGGTCGTCATTATTCGACTCACCCGTTCGGTTGGTACCTGAAGCGCTGGATCGATCAACGGTTCATGCGGAAGTATCGCTCTTAAAAGCGTGCGCCGGCGCACGCTTTTTCTGTACACAAAAATAAGCCATGGACGCGTGTCCATGGCTTATTAAATTAGACGGTTTGATTTCCTTTAACGTACGTCAGTAATGTCTCGTTGAACTTCTCTTGTTCGTCAAGTAACATCCCGTGTCCACTCTCTTCGAAGACTTCGAGTCGCGCATGTGGGATTTCCTTTTGCATCTCTTCCGCAAACTCGAACGGACAGACTTGGTCTTTTTTACCGTGGATGATCAACGTATCGACTTTGATGTTCTCGAGTTTTCCACGTAAGTCTTCGTCACGCAATGCGATTGCTGACTGAATCGTTCCGTGGGATGAAGCGGCGATGCTAAGACCATGGAACCATTGTTGTAGCGGTTCTGGATGCTCCTTCGCAATGAAGATTTTCCCGAATCCTTTGAGCATCGACGGACGATCCTGTTTCGTGTCGGCAATCAACGCATCGACTTCTTCTTTTGTCATCCCGTATGGATAACCGTCGCGTTGCGTAAAGACCGGTGCCGCAGCTCCCGCAAGAACGAGCTTACTGACTTTTGAATCCCCGTAGTGCAAGAGATAGGACAAGGCGATTCCTCCTCCCATCGAGAAGCCAAGCAACGTGACATTCGCTAATTTCAGCTGTTCGATGACTTCATTGACATCGGACGCCATCGTCTTATAATCGTATCCCGTTGCTGGTGCATCTGATTTGCCATAACCACGATAATCGATTCCGACGTAACGATACCCTTCTTCGACGAGCAGGTTCTTTTGGTACTCGAACATGTTGTTGTTTGCCGGCCAGCCGTGTAAAAAGACGATCGGTTGACCCGAACCGACATCCTCAACGTAAATCTTCGTGCCATCAACTGCTTGAATGAATGTACCCACCATAAAACCCCCATAGTAACAGATTGACCATGCATGCCTCTATTATTCCCGAGTTAATGGATGTCAAACATCTTGATGTTGAAACGTTATAGAAAATTCTGTCTATTATAGAAAATATGGTAAAATACAGACAATCGTATAGAGGAGGTTTTTCATGAGACGCTATATACATACCAGTATTCTCGCAGGAGCAGTTCTCCTTGCCGGGTGCGGAAAAGAACAATACTTAGATCTTACATATGATGCCAATTACTGGGGCGGTATCTCGACTACCTTTGATGGTCAAGAGATACCGGATCTCCCGAAAAAACAAACGGCGGCTTTGTTGAAGGTTTGTCAGCAAAAACCAGATAAGATGCGCTTGCCAGATCGATATGTGCAACACGAAGGATTTGATTTATACTTCCTACCTCCGAGTGTCCAAGGGCGCGAGTTCCAACACGTTCGTTTCCTGTCAGACGAAAAAAAGGACTATTTGGCGTGTCAGCCGATTCGCCACGCGGAATATGCGGTCCACCAAATCAAGCGCAGTGATTACCCATTCGTCGATTGGTCGAACCAACCGCTTAAAGCTAAATCGACAGACGTTCGCTTTAAGCCTGTCCCAAAAGAAGTGACGGATCAACAAAAACAAGAAAATGAAGAAAGTAAAGACACGAAAGGACTTGGTCGTTACCTTTTCCCATCGTATCAATTGTCCTTACCACCGGAAGGACAATTCGTTCTCTTCATGAAAGACAAAAATAAGGATAAAGAACAAACACTCTTCGAGACGACCGAGTCCCGAGTCGGTTCCGAATTGAATTTAGCTTTTCGTGTCATTCCGAATAGTGGTTTGCAGCACACATCGATTGAACTCATGACCAGTGGTGATCGTATTGGGATTCCATCCGTCATTCAAGACCATGTAATGGGGCAATCATATCAAATCGAGCGAAAGCAACTTCCTGCTACGCTTTCAATGGGACAGACGGTTCCTTTTGCGACTGTTTGGAAGAAAGAAGGAGGCAAAATCGTTCAAGAAACATCGCTATATATGCGTCTCAATCAGACCTACAAAAAACCTGCGAATTACAAATATGGCTTTCTTGATGCATCACCAACCACATATGTCGGCTACATTCACGACTCACCAAAGCAGCTCGTCGATAACGATTTTAAATTCATCTCGGCCATTCCGGATAAACTAGCAAATAAAATGGCTCAAGAATTAAAAGAGACCGATGTGATGGAGCCACAAGGAACAAAGCTGAAACAGAAAAAATTGACCTTGATCCGCAAAGGAAAAAGTCAAACGTTCGAACTATTCGAACGCAAACGAGCTAAAAAGCTTGAAATCTATGTTGTCAAACCGGGATCAAAGAAAGGTGCGAAGCTGTCAGGTACGACAAGTGAAGCACTTAGTGAGGTGCTCAATCAATGAATAAACGTTACTGGATCGGACTAACACTTGGAGCGACGCTAGCATTAAGCGGTTGCCAAAGTGACGCCCCGAATTTTAAATGGGATTACTTATCACAAATGTATGATGGAGGGCAATTCAACGAAAAAGAATCTCGCACTTTGTCAGCTAAAGAGCGAACCGTCATCCAAAAAACATGCGCATCTAAAGCGAGCGATGCACCCGTCAATTACGCAGTCGGTAACATCTATTCCGTCATGATGACGAATCCATTCGAAGATTATGATAGTCAAACCGTTCGTTACGTGAAAGCTGGGAAAAAGACGTATTTATATTGTCAGACATCGTCTAAAGATGGGTATTATCCGTTACCAAAGAAAGAAGACATCTTCAAGAAGACTACTCTGACTCCACAACGGAAGAACTTTAGCATGAAGCCTGTTGTATTAAAAAAAGACGACTGGTTCAATCCTGATGAGAAGATCGCAGACCATTCTGCTCGAAAATTAGAACTTCCAGGATCAGGTTACCTCGTCATCGAGGCAACGGATGTCACAAAAAAAGATGCACGGACGACGATTTTCGCATACGCGAATTCTCTGACACCGTTCACCCGTGATGTCAATCTCTACCTCGTCTACAATCAGCAATACGATTCGACATACGACGTTTCGGTTCGTATACCGCAGTTGTATGGTGGACGCCGTGCGGAACACCCGATCCATTCAATGAAACAACCAGGAAAGGTCCGATTCGTTCCGGGTGACGGCACGCCGGAACATTATGGAACGGTCATCGCAACGGAGAAAAACGGACGCGAATTCCGCTACGAATTATCGATTCGCCATACGATGCAACAACCGACTGAACTCCAAGGACCGGATCGAACAACAGACGACGACGTTGCGGAAAACCAAAACGAGACACTGTTCCATCAAAAACAGTTTTCGCATATCCGTTTTGAAGAAGATGATCGAGGAAATCAGTTTTCGGAAAAAGATATTGATTGGGAAAACATGATCATGATGACAAGTGATGAATCCGGAAAATTAAAAAAAGCGATCAAGACGAGTGAACAGGCTGATGTGCGGGGCAAGAGGGCGAAGTGGAAATACTTGACGTTCCGAAAAGGCGTGACTGGTCAACAGTACGAAGTCTATCTTGATAAACGCGTCAAAAAGACTGACATCTACTTAAAGGATCCAAAGCGTGACGTGTCAATCCACTTATCAGCAACGGGTCGTGACATCATCCTCCCTTTATTCGAGCAGTATGAAAAATGACTTATGTCATGAAGACGAGGTGTTGCAGTAAATAAATCAAGGAACACCAGCAGATGAAAGCGATCCCCTCTCGCAACCACTCTTTACGTGTCAGCGGTTCACGTAAGAAGGAGACGCAAGCAAACAGTAAGACGAAGAAGTAGAGATAAATGAAGCCACCGCTCGTCAAGAAACCGAAGAGCAGGATCATACCACCGAGGACGGATAGGCTAGAGACGACAGGTTTACGATAGACCATACGATGCCACCTCGTTTCATCTAGTTTGTTAGAATATACCCAGATTACGGAAAGACAATCTATTTTAACTTACTAGACAAGACCCCTTGAGAGACGTCCTCCCAAGGGGTCTTGTATTTATTCGGTTGCAGCGCTATGGTCGGCGACGATCGCATATTCCGTGACGGTATTCGACGTCACGAGCGGTTTGACTTCGGACGTTCCGTTATCTCGTTTATGGTGAACCCCTTTATACGCTTGACTCTCCTGCCATGCATGAAACGCCGCTTGATTCGACCATGTCGTCATGATCGTGACGATGTCTTCTTCTTCCTGACTAATGTCGACGAGGACTTGCATCCGGTGGAACCCCTCCATCTGTTCGATTCCTTTCGTCGTCTTAAAACGCGCTGCGACTTGATCTGCTGCGCCCTTCACGACGTGTAGCTGATTCATGACGATCCACATGTTCTTTTCCCCCTTTTTCGTCTTCAGTATACTAAAAGTCACGGGTCATAGAAAACGCAGATGCGTTTTCGCTTCATGACGTCAAGCGTTGGATCGTCTCTTTTCCATCCATACGCGTCGCGATCATTTCGAAGTAGAGCGAATGTGGGAAGGCATCCGGTAACGGTTGGATGGTATGGAAACGTTCCTGACCCGCGACGGTTAACGAGCGCTGCATCGGACGTAATGGTACTTCCCCATCAGCCGTCATCTTATACGGCTCGAACCGAATCGTTTTCATTTGTTTTGAGCCATTCATGCCGTAGGCGACGAGATACCGACCTTCCGGTGTCGCAAGTAACCGTCCCTCGAACCAATCCGCCTCCGTCGTCTGCTTGGTGCGAATGATTCGATCGATTCGTTGTGCCTCATCGGTTTGTTGCAGGAGCAGAAACAAGCGATCATGTTTCGCTTCAAGATATGCGACGGCATAATGTTCAGACAATCGTTCGACGAAGTAGACATCACGCGATTCGATCGACGTGTTCGTCATTTGTTTATATAACTTCGTGACCGTTTTTGCAGTGAAGGAAGGGGTCTCTGGACGCTGGTACATCCCCGTCAATGCTCCGAGTACTAATCCAATAACTAAGATAAAAAGAAGTCGGCGTTTCATCGGTCGACCTGCTTGACGAGCAGGTGATAGCTAGCACCCGGTGGATAATCATCGATTCGCCCGACTTCGATGAATCCCTTTCGTTCATAAAACGAGAGCGCTTGAAATGAAAAGGTCTCGACACGGATTCGGTCGATTCCTGCTTCTCGTGCCCATGTTTCCAATCGATGAAATAACGTCGTGCCGAGTCCACTTCCCCGCTCCTCCTTGACGACAAAGAACCATTCAATATGTAACCAGCCCCAATACGCATCTCCTGTGATGCCACCGATCGGTTGATCGTTTCGCTTCGCAAGCAGAGTGACGGCTTGTGTTCCATTTGACCGTTTTATGGCATGATACGGCGAAGTCTCGACGTTATAGCGTCGCACCTGTTGTCTGATCCAATCTTGTCCGTCTTCATTTTCATTGAGTTGAAATTGCAGCATATCCGGACTCCTTTCTTGCTATAGTAGTAGTGGAGGTGAATACGATGGAACCTACATTCCAAATTGATTGTACAAATTGTTTTGGTTTATGTTGTACGGCACTCGCTTTTTCGAAATCCAGTGATTTCGGTCATGATAAACCGGAAGCGACACCGTGTCGCAATCTTGACGCGGATTACAGCTGCCGCATCCATGACCGGTTACGCGATAGCGGCTACAAAGGCTGTACCGTCTATGATTGTTTTGGTGCCGGGCAACATTTGTCACAGCGGACGTTCCAAGGCGATGATGCACCAAAGCGACGCCAAGCGATTTATGCTGCCTTCCCGAAGATGGTTCACTTGTTTGAGATGATGTGGTACGTAACGGACGGAAAACGTGATGTCACGCGTGACATCCACAATCAACTCGATGAGATGCTTGCCGCATTGACCCGATACGCTGCCTTACCGGCGGATCAATTTGCACGGCTTGACCTGATGTCAATCCGTCAAATCGTCCGACCCCTCCTTGAAATGATCGCTTCTCGTGTTCAAGTTCAGTATAGCGGAAGACGCGACCAGACACCACGCGACTGGGTCGGAAAACAGCTACAAGGACGAGATTTTTCAGGCGCCAGCGTTCAGAACCAGTGGTTGCTGGCGACGAACTTGTCGAATAGCCGTTTGTGCGGTGTCAACTTTCTCGGAGCTGATCTGCGAGACTGTAACGTCAAAGACGCGGATCTGACAGACGCGCTCTTTTTGACACAAGCACAAATCAATGCCGCGATCGGCAACGCGGCGACACAGTTACCGCCGCGTTTGCTCCGTCCGTCCCATTGGCGTTAAACAGAAGCGAACGATAAAGAGACACGTTTTCGGATCATCGACCGAAAACGTGTCTCTTTTTGTATGCTTGTTATCTTTTGCCGAGCATAAAGCCGTCAAAATAACGCCCGCCAAACGGTGTGAGATAATCGTCGACTAACGCGATGACGACTCGGCGGTCATTCGACTGATAATATAACTCAAAAGCCATTGTGTGTCGACTGGCATACTCTTCGTCAAACTCTGCAAGAGCGCGGATCGACCATTTTCCTTGTCCGATGTAGCATTGATTGGCACGAAGGACGAACTCGATGCTCTGTTCATATAAACGTGACGCAATCGCTAGACCTTCTGCGCGGTTCGTCACACTCTCGAAGTCGTCGAGCAAGTCACTTAAAAAATAACGAGCGCGTTGTTGCTCCGGATTCGACCACGCAACAGGTCCATCCGCCAATTGTTGAACGGCTTCCTTGCGGACAGAGGCAAGATGTGGATGATCCTCGATCGTCCAGCTGTCAGCAATCATGCGTTGCAAGGACGGGCGACCACGTTCCCGGTCACTCTCGAAAAAATGCGCGATCGTCTCAAAGGAATGGACGAATGCTTCGATCGGGACACCGTCATAGGTAAACGATTCCCGGTATGCCTGCCGTCGCCTTGCTTCAAAGATGATTAAATCGACATCTGATTGTACGGTCGCTTGTCCTCGCGTATGACTACCGGCAAGTAAGACGGCACAATGATCCGGATAACGTGACGCGACGAGCGGCATGATCCAATCACACCACTCCATGCGTGTCCACTTAGTCTTCAACTTGTTCACCAATCCCGGAGAAGACGGCTAGTTCGTCACCCGGTACGGCAACGATCGTCGCGTCGGCTCGGTGTGGCGCGAGACCGATATCAATCGCCCACGATTCGTAATATGTATCCGATCCATTCAGGACGAGCGTTTGTCCGTTACTGAAGGTCAAGAATAAATGTGGTGCCGTCTTGCCGATCCGGACACCGGTGATCCGTTCCGCGTGCAGTGAAACGATCAAGTGTAGCATCTCTTCCTTTGTCGCATGTCGGACGACCCAATTCTGTGTCGTCTCGACATCGCCATAAAATAGACGGTCCGTCTCGATCCGAAGTCGCAGTTCAGGCGCTGTCGTATCGAACAAATTGATGAATTCGAGCGTGACGTAGCCTGCGACATGAACCGTCGCCAATTGTGTGCCGATGAAATAGGTCGTCAAAAGCTGACGGGCGAGTTGATGATCTTCTTTGTTCATGATGAGCACCTCATTTAAAAAGAATGAATGGTATAAGGATGAGTCCGAGAAACTTACTTCCACTCAATTTACCACAAATTAGTCGATCCGAACATGAGAAGAAAGGCATGTTTTTGGTTTTCTGCGGCACGAAGGTGAGAATACGGTATACTGATGAGGAACTGACGTCGATCGTGATCGACAGAGAGGAGCTCCATTTATGCAATATTTCTATATGAGACCCTATCCGGATGATCCAGACTGTTCTGCGCAACAAGCAGAGGCGGATCAGATTGATGTGACGGTACGTGTCGTTGAGACCCATGATTCGGCCAAACGCCGAATGGAACTTGAACAGATGCTTGAGGCGCTGCAAGCGGGAGACGAAGTCATCGTCACGCATCTCTACGTCCTAGCAGACTCGACGCGGCACTTGATTGAGATGCTCGAACAAATGGAGACACGTGGCGCGACACTGTGGTCGCTCCGCGAACACATTCGCACGAGCGAACGGGCATCTTTGTCGTTCCTTGAAACGGCCCGCCACCTGGTCCAGTTGCAAAGTGATGTCATCAGCATGTCGACGCGTGCCGGACTCTCAAAAGCAAAAGAGCAAGGAAAACAGACGGGTCGACCGCGGAAACCCGATGAAAATGTCCGCCGCGCGATTGCGATGTATCAAAGCAAAGAGTATTCGCTCGCTGATATCCGAGAACAGACCGGTATTAGTAAAAGTACGTTATACCGATATCTCGAAAGCGAGACGATCGATGCAACGGATAAAGGCTGATTCCACAATGGAGTCAGCCTTTTTTGTCAGCTATTTTGCTTTAATGTGTTGCCAAGCCATTTTTGGAGGGCTTTACCGCCTTCATAGAACGAACAATCCCGTAATTCATACGTATGACCGCCTTGTTCAATCAAGTCGAGGAACGTATTCCCGACGTCCCGGTTTTCCCATTTCCGCTGATCCGTCAAATACTTGAAGCCAAAGTTACACTCGACGTTGAAGATGATGTGGAAGGGTTCCTTGAAAGATTGGACGGCGCGGATCATCTCGATCAAAATCATTCGTTTTGGTGACGACGCTTCGAACGTATCGAACAGTGTCGTCCGGCGTCCGTGAAACTCGATGACGCGGATTGCGCGTCCGGTATCGGCTTTAAAGTCATAACTCGTCCGAATCGAGACGATGATTTCACGTTGGTCTGGTTGTACTGGCATGGTGTATCGCTTCCTTTCTCTCGGTCGATTATAGCATGGACCTGTTCCATTTTAATAGATGTCAACGACTCGGTCTCAAGAAGGATTGTCGTAACCCAAAATTTGTCTTATACTAAAATTACCAAATACATAAAGGAGCGTTTTCGTGAAACATCTATTTTCGATACTCCTCTCGGCGAGCCTCTTGATCACGGGTTGCTACTGCACTCTCGACGAACGGACGGACGAGCCACACTTCAAATCACGTGCCCGCTCCATCTCCTCGTATCATACTTTCGACATCGAATACGCAAAAGGACTACGCAAGGAACAAGTCTCAAACCGTACGGTTACCGTGACGGATTCAAATGGTGAGCGGATGCAAACGGAGATTGAAGTCCTAGACGGCAAAGAAATCCGAATCAAACCACCGCGTACTGGATATAAAAAAGGGCGTCGCTACATCATCCACATTCGGGATTCAATCGACGCCCGGAAAGAAGTACATACGAATACGATTCGGGAACGAACCTTCACTGTCGACCGCTGACAGCCAAGGTTCGTTTTTATTTAGAGCGAGCTGGAAAAACGGTATAACTCATCGAGATGACGCCGTCGATCACAAGAACGAGTCCCCACAGTTGTAACGTCCGCAAGAGGCTTTTAGTTTGTTCGGTATTTCCGAGCCAGAGAATCATTGCTCCGAGTAAGGCACCACCAATCAAGAATGCCAGGATGTGCCGATAGAATCCGTTGCGTTCGCGTCGCGCACGCGATATGCGTTCTTTTGCTACTTGTTCCCTGAGGATCACTCGGCGATACACCCCATCCGCCCAAGCAATCATCTGCTTCCCAAATGCGAGCGATACGCCGATGTAAATCGCAGCAAGTCCGTGTGCAAGCGTAGCTGTGCTACCGCGACTTAAGTCAAACACTGTTAAGACCAGTAAGACGATATCAATCACGGGTGACATCGCCATCAATCGAAAACCAAGCTTCTCTCGTCTGAATCCATAACGCATGATCAGTCCTGAGATGATGACTACCCAAAATAGAATTTCACAACAGACGATTGCCCAAGCGACGAGTTGCATCGTGATCCTCTCCTTTTTAATACGACTGTATTATAAAGATAACATCACTTTCATTACTTGGCTAGTCTTTTTAATACATTCGTGCTAAAAAAGCTGATATACTTAATGTATGCCAAAACAAGTCAATCACGAAGAACGAAAACACCTCATCGCAGAAGCGACGTGGCGCACGATTTCTAATGTCGGTATCGAACAAGCTAGCGTCCGGACGATCGCCAAGGAAGCAGGTCTGTCCCTTGGTGCCTTACGGTATTACTTCACGACCCAAGAAGAATTGCTCCGTTTCTCGATGCAACTCGTTCAAGAAAGGGTCCAAGAACGCATTACAACCATTTTCGAGAGAGGAGGAACACCAGAAGAGACGTTATGCAACGTCTTACTAGAAGTCTTGCCGTATGCACCTGAGCATCAGCTTGAGATGCAGGTCTGGTTCCAATTCATGATGTCTGCATATGCGTCTCAATCAACAGAGAATCCAGACGACATTTACCACATGTGTCTGGTATTACTGACGCGGATTCCGGACGGTACGTTCCGAGCAGATATAGACATCGAACTTGAGAGCGAACGTCTCGCAGCACTCGTTGATGGATTAGCCTTTCATGCGCTGTTTCGACCAGAACGTCTCCCGAAAGAACGATTGCGTCATGTCCTTGTCCATCACTTGAATGCCCTATTCGTCCGTCCTTTAGCGATCGACGACAAATAACCCGAAGTTCCTTCATCTACATGAGGGAACTTCGGGTTATTCATTGTTTCGCTTCTACAAGGATCAACGATAAGGAGCGGATTAAAAAGAACGTCAGAAATGCTGCCCAGACTCCTTGATTGTCAAAACTTGATGTCGACAGCAGCACAATCGCAAAACCGATCCCTGCTTGAATCATCGAGTTCCGGACTGGAGTTGCCTCGACACGACCAGCAAAGATTCCTTCGTAAATCATCGCCCACCCGGCAATCAGCGGTAGGATGATGATCCAGAGATAATAGTCGCGCGCCACGTCTAGGATCGCTTCTTCTGAAGTGAATAACTGAAGCAGCGGTGTTTCAAGGAATAGGAGCACAAGTGACCAGAACACGACTGAGTAGAATCCGAACGTCCGTGCCAAACGGACACTCGTCCGGTATGCTTCCTGATCTTGATACCCTCTCGCCCGACCGACAAGAACGGTTGACGCATGACCGAGTCCACCGAACCAATAAGAGATCAGATACTGAATCTGCAGTAGGATTGCGTTGGCTGCAAGGATATCCGGTCCGAATTGTCCTCCCGCTCGTGTAAACCAGCCGGTAACGAGTAACAGGAAAATCGTTCGAATGAATAAATCTCGATTGACACGAAAGAATTTCCGGTAGGCGTGCCAATCCGTCAAGGCACGCAGTTCGTCGCGCGTCATCAACAAATGACTCCGAATCAGATAGAGACTGCAGGCAACAATGCTGATTTCCGCAATGACGGTCGCAAGCGCAATTCCAGCAACACCGGTGTTCAATCCGTAGACGAATCCAATATCGAGTACGACGTTGACCCCGATACTGAATAATTGGACGAACAAAGCATGTTTGACTTGTCCCGTTCCGATTAACCAGCCAAGTAACGCATAACCCATCAAGACGAACGGTGCGCCAATCATCCGGTACGAGATGTATGTCTTGACCGCATCCAGCAAGTCAACGGGTGGTGCAAGTAAATAGAGTCCGAGCTGCTCGAGCGGCTGGCGGAATAATAAAATGAGCAAACCGATACAAGCTGCTAGGAACAGCGGTCGGTAGAGCGAAATCCGTAAGGCATGGGCGTCATTCGCGCCGCTTGCCTGAGCACTGAATCCTGTCGTACTGACTTTTAAAAAGCCGAACAACCAGTAGATTGTATTGAAGAAAACGGCACCAACAGCAATGCCACCGATCGCGCGCGGATCACCGGATTGACCGATGACGACGGTATCGGTCACACCAAGCAACGGAGTCGCAATACTTGAGAGAATGAGCGGATAGGCAAGTAACCAAAACGTTTTGTGGTTCGGTTGAGTACTCACCATACTAGCTGGACCTTCATATGTAAGACAAATGATGTAGTAGTGGGTTCAAAAATCATTGGTTCACATCCCTTCAAAGTAATTTTCGAACATACAAGGTATGTAAGCCCTAAGGATATCAAACTCTTTTTCTAAACACTATGGTTTTAGTAGCATGAACCAATTGTATAGATTAAACTTTATGTTGTATTTAAAAGTACAAGAATGAATTTGGTAAGTGAAATAAATAGTATGATATTTTCTTTATTTGCGATCTTTTCGTATTCTTTTTCTACCTCTATAACAGCATTGCATTGCTAATTGTTTGCCATATTTTTTGTAAATGCATAAAAAGAAGCCGGACCTAGGGTCTGACTTCTTAAGTCTATTTAAATAGTGTCACTCGTTCATAAGACATCGACGAATTGTTTTGCCTGGTGCTCCAGTTGTTTCGCAGAATCAGCCAACTGATCGAATTCACTCACCGTATGTTCAAGCTGACCGGTACTGTCCTTTACCTTGCTTGAAATCCGTTCGATACTGTGCGAGACCTCCTTGATCCGCTCAACGATCCCTTCGATATTCTCCTTGATTTCTCCGATCGAATGCGAGACTTTATTCGACAGGTTTCGGACTTCGGTCGCGACGACATCGAATCCACGTCCATGTTCTCCAGCACGTGCTGCCTCAATTGCCGCATTCAAGGCGAGTAGATTCGTCTGCGCTGCAATTTCACGGATCGTCTTGACGATGTCAGTGATCGAGTTTGCGTCTTCACGCAAGGCGACAAGACTCGATAAGTTCTCGACGGATTCCGACTCGATTTGTTGGATAGTCGCAAGAACGTTCAAACCGTCTTGTCGACCACTTTCCGATTTGACCGTCAAGAAGGCTGATGTCTCATTGAGTTCGGCCGCCATTCGTAAAACGTCCTGCTGGCGAATCGTGATGTCCGATGCAATTTTCGAGACCCCGACGACCCGGCGTCCGTCATCCGAGTAAATCGGCATATATGTCGCTTCGAGCCACTTCTGTTGTCCGTCAGCAGCCCGGCGTTCAATCTTATCCTGATACGTGATGCCTTGCATCAATTTTCGCCAAAACAACTCGTAATCTGGACTATTAACGAAAGCCGGAAAACAGAGATCACGCTGGTATTTACCGATTAACTCTTCCACTTCGTACCCCATCGTCCGGGCAAACAATTCATTTACGTATGCGACTTTGCGTCGATCGTCAAAACGAATGATGGCTAGATTTTGTTCGATTGCCCGGATGACTTGTGTGTCGGTGACCTGTGTTACTTGCTCATGCATCGACATGCCGATTCCTCCCTGGATTCAAACTAAAGTCATGATTTACCTATTGTCATATTATCCCTTATATCGACAAGTTCCTGCTATTTTAAATAAAATCTAGTAAATAAAGTGTTCATTTTAATATGCACTCCATCCCCCATCTAGGACGACGATTGCCCCGTTGATGAAACTCGCCTCGTCAGACACGAGAAACAATGCCAAATTTGCGATTTCATTCGGCTGACCGGCTCGTGGATTGAGACCCATGCCAAGCATCGCGCGCCCCATCCCGAATTCATTCAGGTTCGACATCGATTGTCCGATGTTCGTCTCGACAGCGCCAGGTGCGATTCCATGAAAAAAATACCCGACGATTTTCGTCAGGTCCTATAGCTAGTTCGTTGTAATTGGTTCATCGCGACTTCAGCACGTAGTCGCCGTCCGATTTTCAACGATGCTTGGAATATACTTGGATCAAATAATCTAAAGTGACTATCAATCCAGTTTTGTCGATAGATTTCATGTGCTTGTCTAACGATTTCTTCGTCTGACAACTGTTCCATGTCTATTTCCGTGCAGTCGAAATCATCTACACCGAACTCGAAACCACAACATGGACAAATTTCGTTACTCCCCGCAAAGTGTTCATAATATGGTGGACCCTCGAGTTTATTCCATCCACATACGGGACACATATAATACGAATCGTTTTGATTCAAAGATGTGATGCCTCCTTAAACAAATGATCATTCTTATATCTATCGTACCCCATCCGAAATCGTAATCGTTCCGTCACCCGTTTGGATTAACAGTCGTTGACCTTTCGAGCGGCTAAATAATCCTGTGAATAATAGAATGACGAATATGAATGCTAAAAATCCTCCAATGGATAGAACGGTATAGATATAACATTGCTGATCCTGCCATTGCTCGATTAACGAACTAAACCGTGGAACATCATACACACCGAGCACAAGCAGCCCGACACTGATTAGTCCGAGTAATGCCTATGATGACGAGTAAGAATCGTTTGAACCCATTCATCTGCACCTCTGCTTTACGATTATTGACTTCTTTCACCTAGGTGATTCAACACATGAAATATTATGTGTGTGGTGTGTTTATCCCCGTTCATTAGAACCCGAATCATTTAAATACACGTTCGTTAAAATGTTCATATATTCTGATTATTCAGACTAAATCAATCAAAACTAGTGCTTTAATTACTATATTTCACGAAAAAAACCTCTTCCAACTTAAGAAGAGGTCAGTATTCGATTTATTTATCATTAAACACATATCCCGTCAATACGTTTTTTCTGTTTTTTCATTTTACATCAATTGGAAAGGCAAAATCGCCATTACCTTCTTTCCAATCGGCTTTAATCTGATAGACGTACTTTCCGGGAGTCGAAGGAACGGTAACCCGCTCAATCTTCTTATATGTTTTCATCTTTTTATGATCTTTGACCGACCATAAGACAATCGCGACGGACTTCGGAGCTGGTCCGTCTTCAAAACGAATCGTCAATCGATCATCAGGATTTGTTCGCGTACTCGGATCACCTTTTACTAAATCGACGGCTTCGGCCTTTGCATCAGCTGTTTCTCCGCGAAACATGCCTGACCAACTATAGGTACCTCTATATACCTTTACTTCACGGTTTTCGATTATCACGGTTGGTTCTGGTGGTTGATGTCGAAATGGATCAAGTAAAAAAAAACATCCGACTGCAATCGCAATCAATCCAATAAATAAAAAACGTTTCATAGACAAACCTCCTATGGGCTAACCTAAAATTTTAAGACAATATAAAACACCTTCGGAGTGGTACACTTTTAAAAAGTACTAACATCGGAGGTATTTTTGCATGGGCAAAAACGTATATTCAAGTGAAGTGAAATGGGCAGTAGTAAAAGATAAGCTGAGTGGTAAGTTTGGTTCTGTTGATGCCATCGTCAACAACGCTGGATTAATGCCACTATCGCACCTCCATAAGAATCAGCAGGACGAATGGAACACGATGGTCGATGTCAACATTAAAGGCGTCCTCCATGGAATCGGAGCAGTCTGCCGTATATGCGCGAACAAAAAAGCGGACATGTCATCAACATCTCTTCTGTCGCCGGTCATGAAGTCATGCTGTCGAGCGCCGTCTACAGCGGTACGAATTCGCGGTGCGCGCCATCACGGAAGGTCTTCGTAAGGAAGAATCGGTCGACAATCACATCCGTGCAACATTCATCTCACCGGGAGCGGTCGATACGGAATTGAAGGACCATATCTCGGATGAAGAGATCAAACAAGGAATTGGTGACTTGAAAGCCATTGATGCGAGCGCGATTGCGCGTGCCATCGCATATGCTGTTAACGAACCAGAAGATGTCGCGGTCAACGAGATCTAATTCGTCCGACAGCGCAACGTTAATTGAATGTAGATGTGTAGACAGGACCCCTCATTAGCAAAACAGCTATTGAGGGGTCCTGTTCTGTTTAAAGAAGTCGCTCCGCGATGAGCTGGTACGACTGTAATCGCTTTTCTTGATCAAAGGCATTGTTGATCAGTAAAAACTGATCTGTTTGATAACGCGTTGCTAATGCCTCAAGCCCCTGCGCAACAACGTCCGGTGTACCGACAATCGCTCGCCGTCGATCTTTACGGATCCGTTCCGTTTGAACGTCATTCCAGACTTTTGCTTCAGTCGAGGCAAACGACGGAACGATTGAATTGCCGAGTCGAACGCCTTGAATCCAGGCATCTTGAGTTCGAGCGAGACGTTCTGCTTCTTCTTGCGTCGGGGCACAGATGACGAAAACGCAGACGATGACGTCTGTTCCTCCTGCCTCACGATAAGTGGAAAGTGTCTCTTCCCAACGATCTGGATTGATGAAGTGACCAAAAACGAGACCACGGTCTTGTTCTGCAGCAATTTTCGCACTACGTGGCGACAGACCAAGGATTGAGATCGGAGACGCTTTTCGATCACGCGGTGTCGTCTTGACGATCCGGTATGGGTGTCGATTCGATAGACTATCTGTCAAGAAGCCAGCCGTTTCCTGAACGAGTCGACTAAACTCAGCTGCCCGGTTTTTTTCACCATCTGTCAAAGCAAGTCGTGTCCGCTCACTTCCACCCGGAGAATTACCGATTCCGAGCTCGATCCGTCCCGGATAAAAGGCGTCAAGCGTCGCAAAGCTCTCGGCGACTTTCAGCGGATGATACTGCGGCAATAACACTCCACCTGAACCAAGCTTTATTTTTGACGTCTTCGCACCCATTCGGGCGATGAACAGTTCCGGTGCCGCACTGAGCAACCCGTTCGTATTATGGTGTTCAGCGAACCAGTACCGTTCGTAACCGAGTCGCTCGGCTTCTAAGACGAGTCGTTCCGTCGCTTCCATCGTCGCTTCGACCGTATCGTCCTCATGTAACGGCACTTGATCCAGTATTCCTAGTCGCATCACGCATTCCTCCTCTATCCTCTTAAGTGTAAAGGGTGGAGGAACGGAGTTCAAAAACGAGGCTCAGACACGGACGAGACGATCTTTGATAATAACGCCGTCTCGCATCTCGATCGTTCGATTCGCTCGTTCCGCAAGTGCCGGGTCGTGGGTGACGAACAAGACGCCGCATCCCTTCTCTTCGTTTAATGACCGTAAAAGATTGAAGATGATTTCTCCCGTATCCGTATCGAGGTTCCCTGTCGGCTCATCGGCAAGCAACCATTTCGGTTCATGAACGAGTGCTCGGGCAACGGCGACCCGTTGTTGTTGTCCACCGGAAAGTTGCGACGGCAAACTGCCTGCTTTATCGGCGAGACCGACTTGCGCGAGTAACTGCTCGGCGCGTTCTTTTTTACCATACGGTACTTTCCGACCGAACAGTGGCGCCATGACATTTTCAAGCGCCGTCAGCGTCGGAATCAAATTAAACTGCTGGAAGATGAAGCCAATGTTTTCGAAGCGAAAGTCGGATAATTCTTTACTGTTCAATTTGTTGATTGGTTTCCCGTCATAATGCAACTCCCCGCTCGTCGGTCGATCGAGCGTGCCGATTAGACTGAGTAACGTTGATTTTCCAGATCCCGAAGGTCCGATGATCGAAATGAAGTCGCCCGCCTCAAGTGTCACGTCGATGTCTTGTAACGCATGTGTCTCGACGCCGTCTCCTGAAAATGATTTTCCCATCTGTTTGCATTGAAATGTTCCTTCCATATGTACCCCTCCATTATTCTTGATAACGTACTATTCAAGAATAGATTGGTAATTCCTTCTAAATGAAAGGAAATAAAAAACAGTACTCTTATGGAACAAGAATACTGTCAGGAAACTCTCGGTTGAATAGAAACGAAATTTTTACGATAGACGATCTCATACGGTAAGACGAACAATATACATGCAAGAGTCGTGAACTGAATCATGCTACCGATTGGTGGTAGTGGAGACAGCGATGCTTCATGCCACACTTCATATAGACCAATGAACAAAAACAGGACGACGCTACTCGTCGTCACGTAGATAAGCAACCGAAGGGTCAATGGATAATGTCGGACAATCCATAACATCGGTAATCCAAAGATAAAATAGGATAACGTCATCGCAAACGTCCCGAACTGATAGACGATCTCAAAGTCAATCGTTGTCAGGAACGAATACGCCGTGAACGCTAAGAACGAAAGAATCGTCACAACAGCCGCATAACTGATCCAGCGCATACGGTTGGCTCCTCTCCTGAATGTTATTCCTGTACACGCGATCGTGACAGAAACCTAATATGTACAATTAGTGTAGGTAGTTCGATTTCATTTGTCAATTATCTTCAGATTGACTTATTCAGTCTATGTACGATTGTAATGAGAGCGAATTCATAGAATAATGAAAAAAGAGAATAAGAAAGTGAGGTTTTATCGATGGATGAACAATTAACGGTGTTTCGTGATCGCTTTGAAGCTACACCTGATTACCACGATGGTCTTTCGTTTATTGAGGTCGAGTCACGTCTGACACCTTCAAAACGAGAAGCACTCGCTTGGATGGAACAAACAGGAGGAGAACCGAATGTCGTAAACCTTGATGGACGATTCGTCATCATCGATACGGTCAAAGAGAGTCCAGCTGGTCGACGAAGCGTTTGTTTTGACGAAGTCGCTCGACTCGGTCGAAAGAAAAATGCGCCCGAAGCTAGCGTCGAGTCAATGATTGAAGCACTCGATCTCGACCTGTTGACACCAGAACAATATCAAGAACTTCAGACACAGTTTTCGCTTGACGAAAAGACTTCCAGTTGGCTCGCAACACCAGACGTGATTCGTCAAAAAGGTGGCGCTTTGTTTGGAGATCGTCGTTATGAGACGACATTCATCTATCACAACGGAGTGGATTCCTATTATGCGAGCCGCGGATTCCGTGTTTTACTTGAATTGGAATAAACCAAAAACCGCTTCGTAGTCTAAACGAAGCGGTTTTTTACAATAATAGGAAATAATACCCAATCGTGATATGATGGACGTTGAGTACAGGAGGTGGACGTCATATTTGTATTGGGATTGATTATGGGTAGTCTTTTAATGTTGCTCAGTTTCCGGTTATTCCACCAGCAACAACCGGATACAATTGCGTTATGTAAAGATATCTTCTATGTGTTTGAAGTCCATCCGGAATATCGATTCCAATATATCAGTCCGTCCCTCGATGACCATATCGGCAAGGGAGTGGCAGCAGCCAGCTATATGGATCCGGATCAGTGTTTTGCAAGGATTCATCCGGAAGACATCGAAGTCTTGATGTCGAAGATTTCGGGCGACTGTGACTACGATCAACCGTTCCGGCAACGCTGGCGGACAAATGACGGGACGTACGTCTGGTTCGAAGAATATGCGACACCGATTCGCGAAAATGGACAGATTGTTGCCATCCAAGGGGTGATCCGTAACATTGACGAGCAGTTGAAATCACAACAGGCATTGCTCGATCAATACCGTATCGATGCCTTGACACGGCTTGGGAATCGCCATGCCTTCAACGAGGCTGTCCGCGATCTCGATCAAGAGAAGGCGACGTATGGATTGATTCTACTTGACTTGAATGAACTAAAGGAGCTCAACGACCGGTTCGGTCACGCGGTCGGTGACGCCTTGCTTGAACAAACAGGACTTTGCATCCGCAGCTTAACAAATCATGGTTACCGGATTGGTGGTGATGAATTCGTCTTGATCGACGATAGTGCGTCGATTGACACGTTTGAGGCATTCGTCGAACACGTCCGCTCGACGTTCGCGACGCACGAGATTGGACTCGCGATCGGTGCCGTTCATGCGACAACAGGACGCCGGATCGACGACGTCCTGCATGAGGCAGATGCACGGATGTATCAAGAGAAGATGAAAAAACGCTTAGGTCGCCAGCATGGATTGATGCGCTTGAAGCAGTAAGGTGTTGAAGCGTTCTGGTTGATCGAGATTTGCCGTATGCCCTGCTTCCTCGACCGGTAAGACGATGACGTTCGGCACGTGTTCCGCAACGAACGCGGTTGCGTCGACTTCGTACGTTTCATTCGTTCCGTTTAGGATGACGACCGGCAAGGTGATCGACTGCAACATCGTTTCCGTCAGTGCCGGGAAACGGAACGTCATCAAATCGAGGACTGTCCGTGCTGTCGTTTTCCAGGCAGGACCATGCAACTGTTCAAATTGGTCGGCAATTTCCGGTGCTTGCTGATCGATGTTAAGGAAAAACTCTCGTTGTTCGCGCATCAGCGGTTCCATCGCTTTAGGAATGAATGGTGAAAAACCCGTGATACATACCCCTTCGAGTTCGTCCGGTGGGTCGAGTGCCAGTTGCATCGCAAGCGTCACGCCGAGCGACAACCCGAGAATCCATCCTGGACCTTCCTGTGCCATCCGTTCGCGGATGGCACGTGTTGCTTGTTGTAGATAATCCTCCGTTGCCGGTTCCGTCGTCATTCCGTGACCAGGTAGATTGATCGGAATGAACGTAAAATCATCCGCTAAAGCGGAGAGCTGTGGTGCAAAGTGTGTTGCTGCCGTTCCCATTAATCCATGTAATACGTACATGCGTGTCATAAATTAAACTCCTTCGGTTGATGTAGTGTCAATATCGCGTTTACGATGACGTCCGGACGATCGCGATGCATCAGGTGAGATGTGCCCGGAACGAACGTCACGTTCGCCTGATCGGATAGTTTCGCCTGTCGCTGAATCAGTTCCTGCCATTTTTCTTCCATTCGCTCCAGTTCGTCTTTTGGAAAACCAGCAGCGCTCATCGTTTCGATCGACTGCGCTTTGTCCCGTCCAAGAACGGTCAACGGAACACCGAGATCGCGCATGCGTGGTTGAAGATCTTTCGCATCAGATTTCCACCGCGAGATGATCGCATGCATCGCCCGGTAATACGCTGGGTTCCAATCCGTGCGGTCATCCCCGTCCGGGAAACGGTCACGTAAATCAGTTGCTTTTGATAGTTCTTCGAACCGATCGATCCAGACGGCGTCATCCCCTTCCCGGTCGAGCATCGGTGTATCCAGCTGATCGAGTTCTGCTAAATCAACGGACGTCGCATCCACGAGAACGAGACCGGCGACACGTTCTGGATGATGTAGAGCAAAAGCTTGCGCGACAAGACCACCGTAGGAATGACCGACGAGTGTGACCGGGGTCGTGATATTCGTCGCGCTGAGGAACTGGTCGATTTGGCGTAAGATGCCGGTCGTTCCGTCCATGTAATCGTCCGACCATTCGTGCGGATGAAAGCTGACGACGCGATAGTCCGGTGTTAGTTTCGTCAAAATGTCCGCCCAGTCTTGATACGTTCCACCGAGTGAGGGTAACACTAACAAAGGTCGACCTGTCGAACCGTCATCGTAGTACGTCACTTGTTTCTCTTGTTGCTGAATCATTCGTTCCAATGAAATCACTCCTCTATAGTATGAAAGGTGTTGTTGATCTTGATTCGTGCTTTATTGTTTGATTTAGACGAGACGTTACATGACCGATCCGGTTCTCTTCCCTGTTTCCTTCGGGATCAGCATCAACGTTTTCGTGAAGTTGCGCCTGTTCCGATCGACGACTACATCACGACGTTCTTATTGCTTGATCAAGAAGGACGCGTCTGGAAGGACGTCGTCTATACGGAAATGATTCGTCGCTTCGAGTTGTCGCTTTCTGTTGAAGTACTGCTACACGACTACGTGACGCGTTATCCGTTCTTCGCACGGAGCTTTCCGGGAGTCGACACCTTTTTTGCGCAATTATCGCCTGAGCTACCCATCGGCTTACTGTCGAACGGTCGGACGACGTACCAACGTGCCGTCTGTGACGCCATCGGACTGTCTCCCTCCTTTACGCAGATCGGGATCTCGGAACAAGAAGGCGTTCGTAAACCGGATCCGACATTTTTCCTTCGCTTAACGGATCGTTTAGGTGTTCGCCCGGACGAAGTCCTTTATGTTGGCGACAATTACGACCACGACATCTTACCGGCACGCGCGCCCTCGGTATGCAGGCGCTTTGGAAGCGCACAGGCGATGTTCCATTGACTGACACGCAATTTTCGGACTGGCGCCAGTTACCTGCCCCACTCCAAGACTTGATACGAAAGGAGAACCAGCCATGACGGAACAGATTCGCCGTTTCCAACCTGACGATTTTGAGCAGATTCATCGATTGAACGCATTAGAAGGATGGCAGGATCTCGTCGCTGATCAAGAGCGGACCCGCAACGCGTGGATGAATGCAAATGCCGCTTTCGTCCTTGAGTCTGACGGAGAAATCCTTGCCTATGTCCGCGCTTTAACGGACGGTTCAGTGACGACGTTCGTCTGTGAGCTCCTCGTCAGCCGAGACGCACGCAAGCGTGGGTATGGGCAACAGTTGCTCGATCACTTGCAACTCACCTATCCGACGCGGATCGATCTCCTGGCAAACCGTCAAGCTGCTTCCTTTTATGAACAACAAGGATTTCGTGCTTTCCATGGTTTCCGTAAATCACGATGAAGCGAGTGATTTCGAATAACTCGTGCTCGTCACGCTGTAGCCCATCGATTGATAAAAGTGATGGGCTGCTTCGCGTTCTGGTCGATTACCACTGTTCAGTAAAACGGCAGTTGCTCCTCTTGCATGCGCCCAGTCTTCCGCTGCTCGGATCAAACGGCGTCCAATTCCCTGCCGACGATGTTTCGCGTTGACGACAAACGCGACGATTCGGACATAGGTCGTATCATGCTCGAACGCTTGCGCCTGAAACAGACCGACGCAGCCGAGAAGAATATCGTCGTCTTCTAACACAAGCAATTCATAATCCGGATGACGGGTGACCCGCGAAAATCGTTCGCGTAAGACGTCCTCGCTTGCCGGATAACCAAGCTGCGTCATCAATCCGACCAATTGTGGTAGATCGTCTGTTGTCCAAGACCGGATGGTCATATTTCTCTCCCCCCATTATCGTGTGGGCGACAGAATCATCACCCGTTCTCGACCCTCTTCCTCACCGACGACCAGCACGTGCTCAGATACCGGATCATCCTTGATTTGATAGACGGTAAACGCATCAAGGTTCGACGCAAAATCAGATGTGTCCTGTTCCAGTCCCGTATCGGTCAAGACATCATCCGTGACCCCAAGTCGTTTCCCTTTCAGCTGTTGCCAGTCTAAATTCGTCATCTCTTTTGCTACTTTGTAAAACTGTTCATCATAATACATGCCGACGACCATCGATTGCGACGATTGCTCGGGAACGGTCTCATGCAAGGAGCTGAAACCGATGATCGTCAGACCTGCAGCAAGGCAAACAGCTCGTACCGAGCGCCGGCGCCGTTTTGCTTTTCGGATACCCTGAATTGTTCGTTGCCTGACGGATGACGGTACGTCGATCAAGAATTTTGGCTCGTGATTCATAGACTCATCCCCTTCTGTCGTCGTACTTTCTCGAGTGCGCGGTACAACGTGCTTTTGATCGTACTCAGTGGCACATTGAAGGTTTGCGCAATCTCTTGCAATGACAAATCTTCTTCATACCGGAAGTAGACGATTGATCGCTCGGTCGGCTCGAGGACATCCAGTAAATCGTCCAAGTACAAGCGATCGACGAGACGCTCTTCAAACGACGTCGTTTGACTGGGTTCGATCGCGAGCGGCTGAAACGACGCTCGATGTTGCTGGAAAGCGCAATTCATCGTGATGCGCGTCAACCACGTCTTAAAATACGAAGCATCCCGTAAACTCTTTCGCCCACGCCATGCCCGGTACGCGACCTCTTGGACGTTCTCAAGCGCTGCCACCTCCTCTTTCAGATAAATGAAGGAAATACGGTACACATAGTCTTCTTCTGCGAATAAAGCTGCTTCAAAAGCAGCGTCGGATAATGCTGCACCTGACTTTCGAAACACATCGGCATCCTCCTTTTTTACAATCACTCCCCTATTAGATACGCGACACGTTTAAAAAGTTTCATTTTTTCAAATTTTTCTTATAATTCCCTTTTCTTGCATGAATGAATTCGATAGGATGGGAAGCAGAGAGGGTGATGAACGTGTACAAGAAACTCATTGCTTTACCGGAGCTTACGCAACTCGAAGGGGCGGTCTCCATCCACCAGCAAGGTGAACAAATCTTTAGCCATGCTAACGGATTCGCACATCGGGGCTACCGCGCATCGAATACAGAAACGACACGATTCGGAATTGCTTCTGGTGCGAAACTCTTCACGGCGGTCGCCATCTTACGGTTAGTCGAGGCAGGAAAGGTAGCACTCGACGAACGCGTCGCGACGATTCTACCGGACATAGGAATCGATCTAGACAGCGTGACCGTGCATCATCTGTTAACCCATACGTCAGGCATCGGTGATTATTTTGACGAAGCGACGATGACCGATTTCGAGGAGGTTTTTCAAGATTTCCCGATGTACCGTTTGCGTCGTCCCATCGATTTTTTACCGTTGTTTCAGGACCAAAAAAGACAGTTCACTGCGGGCGAACGTTTTCATTACAACAATGCGGGATACATCCTGCTCGGTCTCGTGATCGAACAATTGACGAAACAACCCTTCTCGGATTACGTGACGAACGAATCACTATGCGTTACCAATCATTGGCGGACCAGATGGCGGTGCCTTCCTCACAGCATCAGATATGGAACGTTTTTGGCGAAGTCTTCTGACGCATCAGTTGCTGTCTGAATCGATGACTACTCAACTGTTTCATCCCCACGTCAAAGTCAACGATATTGCGTCTTATGGTTACGGCGTCTGGCTGAAACGACTCGATGCCAAACGCGAGAAGTGGCACATCATGGGTTACGACCCGGGTGTCAGCTTTCATTCCGCCTATTATCCACAATCGGAAACGATCGTCACCGTCTTATCGAATACGTCTGACGGAGCCTACGCGCTCGTTCAGGCCATCGAACTACTTTTACTTGAGAAAGGAATCCATACATGAACCTTTATATTGCTTCTCGGTTTGATCACACGTTGACCGTCCGCTGGCTCCGCGATGAACTCCGCTTGCGTGGACACGATGTAACATACGACTGGACGATGAACAATCGGGCAAAGGATCCTGAGGCATTGCGAAAGATTGGTCTTGCTGAATTCGAAGCCGTGCAACAAGCGGACGCCTTCGTCCTCGTGTTACCAGCAGGGAAAAGTAGTCACGTCGAACTCGGGATTGCGCTCGCGACGAATCGCCCGATTTACTTATGCATGCCGGATGCGACGTACTTCACCGGACCATTGGCCAGTACGTTTTATCATATCGGACGGACGACTCCTTGCTTCGGAACGAAAGAAGACTGGCTCGCGCAAATTCTTGCCGATCGTTTACCGGAAGAACAACTGACGTCATGATGACCGTCCTGTTGACGATTGGACCGACCCATGCCGGGAAAACGACGTTCGCACGACAGCTTGCTCAACGTCTACCAGCAAGCCTTGTCATCGATCAGGATCTTCAAGCACGTTTTTTGCTCGAACATTATCCAGACCTCGTTCCAACAGAAGGACCGAATCAGATCAAACATGACTTGACGGGATGGTTGATCGAAAAGGCGATTACTTCCTCCGTTGAGACAATCATTTTATGTAATGCCAACACTACAAGGACCGGTCGGAAACAGCTGTTAAATCAATTTCCCCTTTCGACGTTCCGCTCGATCCTCATCTGGTTCGATTTACCCGAAGTGACAATTGCAGACCGACTGACTCACTCCAAACGCGATGGACGAGAAATTCGTGGCGACTCGTTGTACTACGACATCTATCAGCGGCAACGAATCGAGCCGCCAGTTTCCGGTGAAGCGGACCAAATCGTTCGTCTTCGTTCGACGGAAGACGTTGACACACTCCTCGACCATGTCACGAATCCGTCGCTTGATGCTCTCTTCGATGCGGTGTCGACTGATTGAAGAACATGACAATCGCACGTAAAGCACCCGCTTCTTCATCAACGCATGCAAAAAGACTAGCCGATATGTAACCGATTACAAAAGAAAGAAGGAACACTCATGTCTGAAGAACAACGATTGACCGGCGGAAATGTCTCCGCTGTCTATCAAAAAGGTGAGCATGTCTATCGCTCACAAAAAGAGAACAGCAACAACGTCCAACGGTTATTACGCCACTTAGAAGCGAAACGCCTATCCGGTGTTCCCCGTTTCGTCGGTATCGACGAACAAAATCGAGAGATCCTGACCTTTCTCCCTGGCGAAACGGCCGATTATCCCCTAAAAGCATACATGTGGCATGATGACGTATTGGACGATGTCGCACGTCTGATGCGCCAGTATCATGACGCGACAGTCGACTTCGACGTCTCACCGGACTGGGCACCGTTGCTCAATACCCCGACTCCATACGAAGTCATCTGTCACAACGATTTTGCCGTCTACAATACGATTTTTCAGGATCAAAAACTGAGTGGCGTGATTGACTTTGACCTCGCGGCACCCGGTCCACGTGCTTGGGATATCGTCTACACGCTCTATACGTTCGTTCCGCTTAGCAGCAGACGACAAGCACCTGACGGATCCGTTCTTGCTTATTCACCGGAGCAAGATGACACACGTTGCGCCAAGCGAGTGAGTCGGTTCCTTGATGCGTATGGCTATGAAGGACCGCGTTCCGAACTGCGATCCATGTTATTGTTGCGCATCGAAGCCCTCTATCTATTAATTGATCAAAGAGCTACGGAAGGTGATGCTGCCTTCATCAAGATGAAAGAAGAAGGTCACGACACACATTACCGCGCGGAATACCGTTTCATCGCGGAACATGGGGAGAAGTGGTTCATCGATAAAGATTCATCAGAAAAATAACAGTTTATCTTTCACGTTAGATGTCCGTGATCTTCATAGAGGAGTGATTTCCCGTGAAAACGATTGATCTTGATTTTCTACTGACAATAGAAGAATACGATCTCGAATTAGATACAATGTCGTTAAAGGCGAACGACCATTACGCGATTGATTTCTATTTTTATGGCGCTGACGAAACATTCAAGCTTTTGATTGACGATCCTTCGCGCGATTACTTTTTAATGCGTTTTGAAAAGTACGCCGTTTTCCTAGGGACATTACAAGAGCATGGCATCATCGACGACAGACTCCGAAATCCGTTCCCGGTCGTGAAATCAAAAGAATCGATCTTGGGAGAGTTCGCTGCGAAGTATATGAAAACGAAGGAAATCTATACGGAACGGGGCGACTTGCACTTATTTGCCATCAGGACGCATGAACAAGATTTTTATATTCTGTCCTACAGTGATCCAATCATCATTGATCTTATGGCGAAAGAGGATTGATTGAACACCAGTTGTTACATCATAAAAAAAGGAGGATGAACGTAGCTTGAAAAAAACACTAATATTACTTTTAACTGCTCCCCTTCTGCTTTTATCTGCTTGTACAGAAGAGCAAAAGACAACACAACCCACTACTAAAATGTTATCAAAGAGTACAAAAGTAAAATCCGAATCTGTAAAAATCGATGCCGAAAGTACATTGAACATTGTTTTTCTTTATGAACCATATAAACAATATCTACAATCGTCCTTAAAAAACAATGATCCTGAAGTAGATAAAAAGAATTATGCGAAATATGTTTTAAGCTATATCGACAAAATCGGGGAAAAGGAGCAGTTTGCGACAGCCGACTTGAAAGGTTTCCCGATGTTGCAATCAACCGTGTACGAACAAGAGCTACTCGATAAAATCGAGAACTTGATGAAACAACAAGAGGACATTACAAAAATCATCAAAAAAAATTACATCGCTTCTCATAAGATCCTTCCCAAAAAGAAAAGTACCATTATCGTCGCTCCGGTTAATCCTGAATCCTCTTTCGATCTTCAGTCGATGAAAGGTGTTACAGGAGCAGCCTATAAAGATGCATTCATTCTCTACCTGGATACAAACTACGATCAAGACATCCTGGCATATTCGACGGCACACGAATATCATCACTTAGTCCTCAAGGATACACCTGATTTTAGTTTAAGTACGACTCTTAATTCCGTCATCGTCGAAGGAAAGGCAGATGCCTTTGCCGACCGAATCGTCAAAGGCGTCTCCCCTCCATGGAATGTCGAAATGGATGAAGCAACGAAGAAACATGTCGTACATCTGGTCAACAGCAATGAAGTATCACAACTCGACTTCGTCGTAGGTAACGAACAAAAAGAGATTCCTCGTTGGAGTAACTACATGTTGGGGCGTGATATCCTCAATCACTATTTTGAATCGCATCCAGATCAGTCCATTGCTGACTGGACCTATACGGATCAAGCAGATATCTTAAAAGGATACACGTATCAAAAGATTCTTGAACAATGAGGTGCTTTCATGAAATACACATGTTCCGTCTGCGGATATGCGCAAATGGACGACGTTGCTTATGACGAAAATGGTGACGCTTCGTTTGAACTTTGTTCTTGCTGCGGCTTTCAGTTCGGAGTAGACGATGATGTCGAAATCGAAGACGGTATTTTTTTATCGAGAAGTGAGACACACGACTTGTATCGCGCGAACTGGCTCAAAGAAGGTGCTAAAGTCTTTAGCCCTTATGCCTTTAAGCCTGGTCCAGGAAAGGGTGAACCTTTAGCGAGAACGGTTTTGGAAAAACAATTACGAGCAATTCATATCAGACTAGAAACATATTAAAAGAGCGCCACACTTCACGAAGATCTCGTGTGAGTTCTCGCTCCTTTTTTTATGTCATCATGCTCGAATCTCGTGCATCATCAACAAAACGGTCACGATAGTTCCTTGATGCAGATGATTCTCAATCGTTACCTCACCATCATGTGAATCGATCATCCGTTTGACGATTAACAGATACGTCTAGTAAATCAAGGACAATTCGAAGTGATTTCTTCGTCCACTGTTGTTCCAATATTAGGTGTGACGTCCGAGGTTGTTTATCGAGGCGGTACCGTTTCCTTTCAATGACCGTCTACCGATTTTTTGTTTCAAGCGTTTCTGAGAAATAGAAGAATATTTTTAATGTCTTCGATTCCACTACTCTTTTCGTTCCTTATGTCTCTCATCGTCCTAAAAAGATGGTGGTATCGATTCACAGGAGCATCAGCATGATTCTTCCACTGATCCATAGCCTTTTCTTGCATCTTCATTTCGTTTTAAATGCCTTCCTTGATCGGTGTTTATCCGTTCTTAGAGAGAAGTTATGGGAAAAACATAACTGAGTAAGAATTTCGAAAATAAAAACACAATAGACAAAATTTTCTAAAAATAATACACTATATTTAACCAAATTATGTAAAAGGAGTGCTCGCATGAATATTACCTTTCAAGATGTTTCGCACTCGTTCGAGCGAAGCGGTGTCCGGACCGATGTCTTGCATCAACTAAACGGTCAGTTTTCGCAAAGTGAGGTGACGGCACTCGTCGGTCCGTCCGGGTCCGGAAAATCGACGTTCCTTAGTCTTCTTGGTTCGCTTGATCGTCCGACGTCCGGTCAAATCCTCTATGACGGGCAGGACATCACGTCTTGGAAGAACAAACGTTTATCGCAATTCCGCTCGCAAGAGATCGGCTTCATCTTCCAGCAGTTTCATCTCCTACCGTCACTGACGGTGTCTGAAAACCTAAAGGTCGCCTTGTTAAAACAAAAGACATCGTTTAATCAAGAAGAGCGAATCCTCGAGCTGCTCGATCGGGTCGGACTCGACGACAAACGAAATGCTTTACCTGCTCAACTATCCGGCGGGCAACAACAACGGGTGGCAATCGCCCGCGCCTTGTTGCATCATCCGCAATGGATTCTTGCAGATGAGCCGACTGGTAATCTTGATTCCATGACCGGTGACGCGATTTTTGAACTGTTGCTAGAACTGCATCGTGAAGACAAATGTGGCGTTTTATTTGTCACACACGACTTAGAACTCGCCGAACGCGCTGACCGAATTCTCTTCATGCAGGATGGTCGGATCGTCGAAGACCGCCGAAAACGCACGGTGCAAAGTGTTTAAGTACTGTTTAAAGGGAGGTGTCTCGCGTTGCACACGTTTCGTGCCAAATTAATCACGAGCTTTATCGGCTCACTTGTCGTTTTTCTATTGTTGTCGGTATCGACGCAGTCTGCGTATGAAGCGTTTCGGAATGCGGACTTCTCGGAACAGGAGACGACGATCGTACGAGATTGTAATCATGATGACTTATCAAAACTTATTTTCAAAAAAAATAGTTGTACACTCGATAACACGATCGACGAAAATTCTGAAGGTGAAATTTTAGGTATAAGTACAGGTAAAACGGAAAAAGTGGATGGAACAGCACGTGGAAAAGCCAATGCTATCAAGTCGCCAGGCTTTTTGAAATCAGCCGAAGAAAAGGCAGGCTCTAGTTTTTCAATCATCCTTCTCTTGTTGCTTCTTGTCGGAAGTTTCATCATTTATTTTGTAATCAAAAAACGAAAGCGACTCACAGGAAAACATACTTTAGACATTACGGAGACTATGGAAGATCAATCAAATCTTTCTTTCAAGAATAAAACTTCGTCTACAACAACTCAGTCTATGCCTACTCCTCCTATAGAATCATTACGCCTGATGCTATTTGATTTTAACCAACGATTACCACGTGCCCTCAAGCGGCGAAGTCATGAGTCGTTGACAGACTGGACGGAGCGCATTCATCTGGTGACGCCACTCTCTCCTTACTTCGTCACCCGCTACGCAGCGCAAGCAGAAGTAGAAGCACTCGATGCACAAGCGATTCACCATTTCGAACAAGATCTTGCACATTATTTAAAGACGCAAATCCCCCAATAACAAGCAAAGGAGACTACATATGCTTCGTTTCGTCATCAATCAATGGCGCCGGCAGCGCGGGAAATTCATCCTTACGCTCGTCGGTGCGCTCATCATCAGCGCTGGACTCAGTCTGATGTTCAACTTGACCGACTCCAGTCAGGGAACGGTCGAACAAACATTACAAAAGAAATGGTCATCTGCGTATGACATCGTCGTACGACCGAAAGGCAGTCAGCTTGCAAGTGAGTCGAATGATTTACTCGAACCGAACTATTTAAATGGTATCAATGGTGGAATTTCCTTTGAACAATACCAACAAATCAAACAAATGAATGCGATTGATATTGCAGCTCCGGTTGCTGTCATGGGGTACGCCAATATCGGCATCTCGATTCCAAATCAAATCCACTTTCCGGACGAGCCTGGTATTTATCGACTGAGTAATTCACATTATGGTGCTGGTGGATTTTCGAAAGAACTCATCGCACAGGATGGTGCCTACTTTTCAACTATGGAAGAGCCGCTCGTTCCTCCGAATACGCGATTGATCCATCTTCAAAATCCGCAAGATTTTTCATCCATACAACCCTTTACCTATAGTCTTATCGTCGGAATCGATCCGGAGGCGGAAGCGCAACTCGTCGGTTTGGATAAGAGCATCCTGAATCAAAAGAAATTTCGTTACTTTAGTCAAGAGGATGTCTCCTCAGTCAGCAAGAAGAGTTCCAATGAATTCAATATTCCGGTATTGATTAATCCAAAATCCTTCAATACGGGATATAGTCAATTCAAGTTAGAACAAGTTAACGTCGATCTGAAAACGAAACAAGCACGCGACACATTTTATCAACGACTAGCTCAATCGAACGCTCCTCAACCTCTCGATCAAGAAAAACGAAAGATCATCCAAGATATTAAAGTCGATGCCTCTAAAGTCGAGAGCGCTTTTTTTGATTCCCTACTCGGTCAAAAAACTAAGGTACTTCCGCATTCGGAAGCAAATACTAACGCTCAACTCGTCGCCCAGACAGGCTCATTGACTTATCAAACGGTGAAGAGTCCGTTCCCTACACGATGGGAGAATGCTTATGAAATACACACAGCACCTACTGCATTCAAAAATGCTATATTACCATCCTCTTATCTTCCGAAGCGTGGCTTCCGGATGGTAGATTCTTATGAAATAAAAATGAAAAAATCGGATGGATCTACTTTTAAGTCAATGAATCCTTATCTGACGTTTAATGTCGTCGGTTTGTATGATCCGAACAAGATCAATGTCTCCAAAGATCCATTGAACGAATTACCGATGGAGACCTATCGACCATCGGCTGCGAGTATCGTACTTGACTCAAAAAATGAACCAGTCAATCCTGCCCAACCGATCAACACGACCGGGAATCCAATTGGTCTGTTGACGAACTCTCCAAACGTTCTTACGACAGTCGATAGTGTCCAAGAGGTGATGGGCGATCAATCGATTTCATCGATCCGGTTAAAAGTAAAGGGTGCTTCTTCTGTCGGTGAACAATCAGATAAAACCTTACAAAGTATCAAGTCGGAAATCGAACGAGAGACTGGTCTTATCGCTACGATCACCAAGGGTTCCTCCCCACAACCGGTCGTTACGAAGGTCGTCGATGACGGCAAGACGCTCGGTTGGATCGAACAACCGTGGATCCACATCGGTGCTGCGATGACAATCTTCCGTGAGACAAGTGTCGGTTTCTCAGGAGTCATCTTCGCGATGCTCGCCGTCGCCATCGTTTATGTCCTTGCAACGAGCTACGTCTCGATGCTCGCTCGCCGGAAGGAGTTTGCCGTATTACTCGCACTTGGTTGGCGGACGAAGGACCTTTATAAAATCGTCTTGATTGAGGCAGCCATCCTAGCCGGATTCGTCTCGACGGTCGCCTTGATCGTCGAAGGCATTTTCTCGCTCGTTCGGAACGAAGCGATGAACGGCTGGAGTCTTGTTTGGATTGCCCTATTCAGTCTCGTCATCTACCTGGCTGGCGCGACCTGGTCGGCGTGGACGATTCGCCGGATCTCGCCGTATGAAGCGATCAAGACCGGCGAATACGCGAAATCGGCTCGTATCGGACTGAAGCTTCGTTCGACCGTGACATTGGCGCTAAAAGAACTACTTGGGAAATGGAAGCGGAACAGTTTGTCCGTCCTCTCGATCGCTCTACCGACGGCATTGCTGACGTTCTTCTTATTCGTGACGTTCCATTTACAAGGAGTGCTTTATACATCGTGGCTCGGTCAATTCGTCGCCCTGCAAGTCGGTCCGATGCATTACGTGACGATGGGTATTGCCATCACAATCGCCATTTTGACGACGGGAGAGATCATGTGGCAAAACGTCACCGATCGCAGGGCATCACTTGCTGTCTTAAAAGCGCTCGGTTGGACGAACGGCGCGATCCGACAATTGATCGTCCTCGAAGGATTCCTTGTCGGTCTCATTTCCGGCATCGTCGGACTGATTGTCGCTTATACAACGATTTACTTCCTGTATGATCTTGTTCCGTGGAATGAACCGTTATTGTTTGGCGTATCACTTGCCTTACCGATTTTGTTCGGTGTCATCGCTGCCTTCATCCCAGCACAACTGGCAGCACGTGTTCAACCGTATCAAGAATTAAAAGATGCTTCGTAAACTAAGGAGTTGTACACATGAATTCTATTCAAGCAATATTTTTTGACCGAGACGGAACGATTGGTGGAGATAACACCGTCCACTATCCTGGAACGTTTACGTTATTCCCTCACGTCGCTTCACTAATGGAACGTTTACGTAACCAAGGTATGTTGTTGATTGCGTTTACGAATCAGCCTGGTATTTCAAAAGGACTCGCGCGTGAAGAGGAGTTCCGGACAGAATTACAGGACTTCGGCTTTGATGACATACTAATTTGTCCGCATGCAGCGGAAGATCACTGCACCTGTCGCAAACCATCACCAGATTTATTATGGCAAGCACAAGCAAAACACGATCTCCGACTCGAGCAATGTGTCGTCATCGGAGACCGCTGGAGTGATATGGTGGCAGCCGCTCGTGCTGGATGTATCAAAATCTTAGTCCGAACCGGTGCTGGAGAGAGCTCCATTCGTGATTACGCTGACCGGATGGATCAAGCAAACGTCGACTATATCGCCGACGACTTGGCAGAGGCAATCGCTTGGCTCGACACGCAAAACTGAATAATCGAAAAG